>WFSD01000374.1 GCA_015486235.1 Anaerolineae bacterium | reverse complement strand
GTCCGGCTCGTCCGGAAGACCTACGAGCGGTTCGGACGGATAGACATCGTGGTGAACAACGCCGGCGCAATCATGTGGATGTCGGTCGAGGACCTTCCCGTCAAACGGTTCGACTTGATGATGCAGTTGAACTATCGTGCCCCGTTCATCCTCTGCCATGAAGCGATACCTTTGATGAAGATGTCCGGTCCAGGGCACGTGATTAACTTGTCGCCGCCTCTGGACTGGCTCCCGACGGAGGAATGGGCAGGTAAGACAGGCTACATGATGAGCAAGCTGGGGATGACCCACCTGACCTCGGGGCTGGCGGGAGAGGTACGAGAATTCCGGATAGCGGTCAACAGCCTCTGGCCAGCCGGGGTTGTGGATACCCAGGCGACGCGGGTTTTTGCCTCGATGCTCGGCATTGACGAGGGGGTAAAGTGGTACTCGCCCGATCTACTGGCGGATGCCGCTCTGGAGATCGTGAAGACACCCCCGGAGGATCTGACGGGCCGGCATTTGATCGCCGAGGAATTCTTGCGGTCCAGGGGTTATGGTGACATAGCGCGGTACGAAGTTCCATCGCCTCTGTGATCGAGGGCGAAGGCAGCACTCATCACGAAGTATGGGTGTCCATGCGGTCTTACGACTCTCTTCGTGGCCATGCACGAGGCCCCGTAGTCCATTCTCGGAGTAACCAATGTCCTCCTGGACCTCGCAAGGGTGGAAACGATCCCTGTACATCATAGCCTTCGCCCAGGTGGTGGCAGAGTTCGGGTTCTCGCTGATATTCCCATTTCTGCCTTTCTACGTGGAAGAGCTTGGAAGCAAGACTCATTTTGGCGTCGAATTCTGGGTCGGCATGGTTTTCTCCGCCCAAGGACTGGCAATGATGATAGCCTCGCCGCTGTGGGGAGCAGTGGCGGACAGGTACGGGCGGAAAATAATGGTGGAAAGGGCGATGCTCGGCGGCTCAGTGGTGATGCTTCTGATGGCTTTCGTCCAATCCGCCGAAGAATTGGTGATCTTGCGGACGCTCCAGGGCTTCGTCACGGGCACGGTCGCGGCTACAAGCGCCATGGTTGCAGCGTTGGTGCCCAGGAAGCACGTCGGATACGCCATGGGGGTGATGCAGACTGCTTTCTGGATTGGCATAGCGGTGGGCCCTGTGATCGGGGGTGCTATTTCCGACGCCATAGGATACCGGGCGTTGTTCGTACTGAACTCGGTGCTTCTCTTCATTGGCGGCATCTCGGTGCTGGTGGGGGTAGAGGAAAAATTCCACCCTGTGGAAGCCCCCACCCACGGCATGTTGAGCTTTGTGAAAGAGTGGCAGCAGGTCATCAGAACGCCTGGGGTCCTCAGTGCTTACGCTGTCAGATTTCTGAATCAGACCAGCAGGAACATCCTCGTCCCGTTCATCCCACTCTTCGCTCAGATGCTGCTGACTGGATATTTCAACATCAACACGATCACTGGCATCATGATAAGTCTTTCCTCTGCCGCAACGGTGCTGACCTCGATATACGCTGGCAAGCTTGGTGATCGGATCGGTCACAGGAGAGTACTTGCCGTGAGCCTGCTTCTGGGCGCTATCGTTTACCTTCCCCAGGGCCTGGTTGGATCGGTATGGCAATTGATTTTCCTTCAAATGCTCGCGGGCGCCGCCGTTGGTGGAATTGGGCCTGCGTTGAATGCTTTGCTTGCCCGCTACGTTCGTCAAGGACACGAAGGAGCTGTTTACGGCCTGGACAATTCCACCATTTCTGGCAGCCGGGCTATAGCACCGATGATCGGCGCCAGCATCGTAGCCGCCCTCAGCATCCGGTGGCTCTTCGCAGCGACTGCAGTGGTTCTTTTGCTGGCCGTGCTCACAGTGGTTTCCATGATGCCAGATGACCGGGTGCCGGCTGCCAGCTGACCTCACCGCAGCCCCTGGCGCTTTCGAAGCAAATCAAGGCGAGGAAACGCTCCTGGAGCCCTCACACTCGATACAAGGCTTGTGCTGCGGCTTGCCATGGGTTGACGAAAGCCTCCAGGAAGGCGGGTCGATTCCTGGGGGCCCATAGGGCCCCAGGAATTGCTTCGTTTTTCCCCCGATACCTGGGTTGGCGGCACGCACAGCAACGAGTATAATAATGTTCGCGCTGGAAAGCGCTGGAAATAACAGCTAGAAGGAGGTAGCTAAAGATGTCCATAGAAACGCTAGTGGAAAGTTTCCCAATGGAGGGAAACGTGCTTTTGATAGGCCCTATGGCGGCGGCGAAGCCTTTGTTCGGGCAGATGCTCGCCAAAAGATGGGTCTCCTCCGGGGGGAGCTTGTTATACATGCTTACCAGTGCCCCACGGAAAGCAGTGGAGGCTAATTTACGCACTTTCGGGTTTGACGACGAAGAGCTGCGCAACGTTTGTCTTGTGGATTACATACCAGGGAGCACGCTGGAACAGATAGATTCACGCGTCTGGCAGGCTCCCCTGGAGGACCCGGATACACTGGAGCGTGTTGTTACGGTCGTCAAATCCCACGGGCAAGGCCCATGGATGGTACTGATCCCGTCTGTGACACTGCTCCTCGCCAACACGCCCGACCGCAATCGGCTGATAGAAACGCTGAAACGCCTTTTTTATGGGAAAAGCGCTGTAGATTTAGCTGCGCTGGCAGTCAATACGAAGATGTTTCAGGAAGAGAACGAGATGCTGATTCGAGACGCAGAGAGAGTCCTCTCTTTCAGGAGGGAGCGGGACACAGTCTACCTGAAAGTGGAACGCGGTGTGCCGGGCTGGGTCGGCAAGGAAATCGTTATGCCCGTCCCAGCGGATATCCTTGACGGAACGAAGAAAGAAGTAGCGAAGAGAACGTCGCAGCTCCTGCGGCTGAAAAGTGAGAAAGCGGAGGGCACAATGAAATCGTTCGGAACTGGCGTACCTGAGATAGACAAGCACTTGCCAGAGGGCATTCCATATCCTTCTTTCACAGTTGTCACAGGGCCTGGGGCTTCCGGCAAGCCGCTTTTTGCTTTGTACATCCTTCAGGGGTGGCTGGAGAGCGGTGGAAAGGCCGTTTACGTTGCCACCAGCACATCGCCGGATTTCGCCCGGCAGAGTGTGAAGCTCCTTGGAGGAGACTTGACGGCGTTCGAGAGAGCCGGACAGCTTGGTTATGTGGATTTTGCGAAAGTCGAGGGCATCAGGGACGTCTCCGACAATGTGATCCAGGTAAACCTTTCCAGGCCCGAGATGCTCCGGCGCGGTCTCGAGGAGATGGCCACCCGTCTGGGTACCGATATGGAGAGCGCTCTGAAGCTCATCCCTGCGGTCAACCTTTTCTTCATGTTCAAGGGTAAGCGGGAGGAGTTTTTCGACAATCTGATGGATCTGATCGAGCAAGGTACGTGGCTGATGACAGTCAATGCCGAGGCGTTCCGCAAGGTCGCTGATAGGCTTGAGAACCGTGCTGACAATCTGATCTACACCGACATGACCCCGGACAATCACATCCGCGCCAGGATAGTGCGTGCTGCAGTCGATTTCGACGGTGGTGAATTCGTGCTGCCTGTCTCCCCTGACGTCCTCGAGGCGATAAAGCAAGAGGCGGAAGAACGTCGGAAGCAAATCACTTCTCTGAAATGAACGCTTTTGGGGCGACCGGTCCGGCCGCCCCATTGCGTAGCGTAGAGATCCTCCTGTCAAAAGGGCAGTCCTTATGAGAATCCACACTCCATCCGGGGTCGAGGGTATCCGAAGTTCGGGGATTTCATCCCCTACCAGAGCTCAGCGAGGCGGCTGAAAGCCTGTGAAATCTGTGGCCGATCCAATCCGGAAATGGGAAAAATGGGCGGTGGTGGCTCTGCTCGCGCTGGCCATTGCTCTGCGCGTGAGGGCGCTCCTCCAAACGAAGCTCGTGCTGACGGAGGGCACGACCTACATCACTTTGGCCCGCAACATCGCCGCCGGACACGGGTACGTGGGCATCCTGGGCGTGGTGGATATCTTCGTCCCGCCGGCCTATCCCATCCTCATCGCTCTGGCAGGCAAAGCAATCGGCAACTACGAGCTGGCCGCGCGGCTCATTTCCCTGACCGCCAACGTGGGTGTCGTCGCTGTCGGGTTCCTCCTGGCCCGGAGGCTGTTCGGCGAGGCTGCAGGCCTGTGGGCGCTGACCGGACTGGCGCTGCACCCACTCCTCGTCCGTTACAGCGGCCTGGCCTGGAGCGAATCCCTCTACACGTTTTTCCTCTGGTTCGGCATCTACCTGGCCTGCGCTCACCGCACTGACAGACCGGCGAACTGGCAAATTGGCCTTGCGGGGCTGTTTCTCGGGCTGGCATATCTGACGCGGAACGAAGGGATCATTCCCGCGGGGCTGATTTTTCTCTGGCTCCTGTGGCAATGGGCGCGAGGAAGACGATGGAGGGATGGCCTATCGCGAGCTGGGGCGTTCCTGGTCGGTTTTGTGATCCCGGCACTGCCGTACATTTTCTGGCTCAGCCTGCAGGTGGGGCATCCGGCGTGGGAGACGAAGCGGATGCTGAACATGGTCACCGCGGCCCGGATGCTCCAGGGGATGCCGTATGAGCAGGCGGCCTACGGGGTGGGGCCTGGAGGCGTCCCGCAAGGGCCATTCCTCCAGCGGGACGCTCTTCTGAGGGGCAAGGCGGTTCCGGCAGCGGCCAACGTGAGCCTGCGTTCCTGGGCTTCGCTGTGGATATCCGGCCTGGTGGATATCGCTCGGCTGGCTATCCTGTACCTGATTTCGTGGCCGGGATTGTTGCTCCTCCTGGCAGGCGCTATCATCGCCTGGTTCAGGGAGCGCGATCGCCTCATCTGGCTCCTCTGGATAACTTTGCCGCCAGTGGCTGCCATCGCTTTGATTCCCCGGGTCTACCTTCGGTACCTGGCTGCCCTGACGCCCCTTTTTGTGATCCTGGAGGCGGTGACCCTGGGATGGCTGTCGGAGGCACACGGAGAAAAGAGAAGAGCAGCGACTGGCGCGCTGGCGGCATTGCTTTTCCTCGTGGCGTGGCTTGCCCTCCCCAGGGCCGACAGCACTACATGGCGGCAAACTGGCGACCAGGATCAGGTGACCATCGGCGAATGGCTTCGGAACTACGACCCAAACCCCGGAAAGCGAATCATGTCCGTCCATAGCCAGGTGCCCTACTACGCTCGTGGCGTTCATGTGCCCATGCCCTACGGTTCGCCGGGGGACGTGCTGAAGTTTGCCGAAAAGCGAGGAGTGGGGTACATTGTGGTGTCGGACCGGCTGAGAAGCCGCCCGCCGTTGATGGTTTGGGTGCGGGATGGCGGGCCCGGCTTGCCCTGGCGTCTGTTGCACGAGGAGAAAATTGGGAGTCGGATGGTCGAGGTCTATGGGAAGGAAAGCGGATCGCAAAACTGAGCTTGCTTTGCTGGCCGCGGTGCTGGCGCTGGCCGCCGCCGTCAGGATCATCGGGCTCCGGTGGGGAAGGCCATACTCCCTCCATGTGGATGAGAGCTTTGTAGTCAGCCTGGTGTGGAAGCTGGACAAGAGCTGGCGCGCCCACCAGGGCCTCAACCCTCACGCGTCCTCCTACGGCGGCCTGCCTCTCTACTCTCTCCTGTTCCTGGGATGGGCGTTCAAGGCGGTCACCGGTTCGATGCCGTTGCTCTACCTGGGGAGGCTGATCTCGGCGATCCTGAGCACTCTGACAGTGCTGGCGGTCTACGGCATCGGCTCGATTCTTTGGGACGGGCGCACCGGCTTGCTGGGTGCAGCATTCCTCTCGGTGTCGGTGCTGGCGGTCAGGACGGCCCATTTCTACACCGTGGACACTACAATGGTCTTCTGGCTGACGGTGGCCTTGCTCATGTCCGCATGGCTCCTCCGACAGGAAACATGGTGGGGGTACGTCGGGTTCGGCCTGGCTGCGGGGATGGCCACGGCCACCAAGCCGACTGCTGTGCTGATCCTCGCCCTCCCGCTTCTGATCCGCCACCGACACTCTCGGCAGGAAAGAGGGAATCCATTTCCGACGAAGTTCCTGGTCGGCCTGGCCCTGGTCCCTGTGTTCTTTTTCTTGTGGAATCCATACGCCATCCTGGACGCCCGTCACTATTTTGGCTTTGCCAAGAACAACGACCTGCTGGTGCAGAGCGCGGTGGTCAGGGGGAAGCTGAAACCGCTCTACACGCTGCAATTTGCCGGGACGACGCCTTACCTCTACATTCTGCGCAACAACCTTTACTGGGGGATGGGGCTACCACTGGAGATAGTTGCACTGGCGGGGACTGCCTACAGTCTCTGGCGCGCTGTCAGAGGGTCCTGGGAGGATGGTCTGATCCTCGCGTGGGTAGTGGTCTATTTTCTGGCGGTGGGTGGATGGTACGCCAAGTTCGTCCGGTACGCGCTGCCGCTTTTGCCGCCTCTGGTGCTCCTGGCGGGGCGGTTCCTCGTAGCGATGTGGGATAGCTGGCGCAAGTCGCTGCCCCGTTGGGCTGTCGTTGGCGTGGGTGCATGGGTGTTGGTATTTTCCCTTTTCTACACCCTCGCCTACTTGCGGGTTTACACCAGCAGGGACGTGCGGCTGCAGACGCTCACATGGATGGCCCAGAACATTCCCGGGGCGTCGAGAATTCTGGTGGAAAAAGACGCGGCGCTTCGGTTCGACAAAATGGGGGTACGTTATGGATTCAGCCCTCCATGGAAGATGATCGTCTACAACCCGTACGAGGTAGCCGGGGTGGGATCCAATCTCTATCTGCCGCCTCCCGTCTCCCCCGAGCGGAAGCACCAAGCGTTCATGAAGATGCTGAAAGAGGCAGACTACATCGTGATGAGCGATTCGTGGGAGCGGAGGTTTACCAGGAATGCCTCTCAGTTCCCGGCGGAGGCAGCTTTCTATCACTATTTGTTCCGCGGCAACGCGGAGGGCTGGAATGATGTACCTCGATTCGCCTTGGTGAAGAGTTTTGTATCCTACCCTGACTTGTTGGGGTTGAAATTCGTGGACGATGGCGCTGAGCTGACCTGGCAGCTTTTCGACCATCCGAAAGTGTACGTTTTCGAGCGGGTTGGCGCGTAAAGGGGAAAACGAAGTAATTCCTGGAGGCCATATGGCCATCAGGAATTAATCTGCCCTTCCGGAGGCTTCCGTCAACCCCAGGAAAGTCACAGCACAAGCCAGGTGGGATACTATGTTCCACGGGGCAAGTCCTGTATCGAACGTGGGGGCTTCCAGGAGCACTTTTGAGCTTCGATTTGCTTCGAAAGCCCATAAACACACGACACGCAACATGTGCGGAGGCAGCCGAATTGACCGAGATATCCCCATTTTCTGCCGGAGTTCTGACGCCGGATCCGGGGCATAGGCCCCCGCTGCTGGGACTCATGGCGGCAGCACTGAAGGCGGTCGACCCAGCCAATGCCGTGAGACATGCCGTGTCTCGCGAAGGGAACGCACTCATGATTGGCGATACGACGTTCGACTTGAGTGCTATATCCAGGGTGTTCGTGGTCGGCGCGGGCAAGGCAAGCGCTCCGATGGCGCAGGTGCTGGAAACGGTCCTGGAAGATCGAATCGTCGCGGGCTGGGTCAACGTGCGGTACGGGTACGCCGTCCCGACGGAGAAAATATACATCCACGAAGCAGGCCACCCGATACCGGATGAATCGGGAGTCAAAGGAGCAAAGGAGATACTTCGGATCCTCTCCGACACCAAAGAGGACGACCTGGTGATCGCCCTGATCTCCGGCGGAGGCTCGGCGCTCCTTACATTCCCGGCTGAGAGGATTTCCCTGAAGGATCTTCAGCTGGTCAACCAGTTGCTCCTGGCGTCCGGTGCAACGATAAACGAGATCAATGCGGTGCGCAAACACCTTTCCCGTGTGAAGGGGGGGCAACTGGCCCGTGCTGCGCATCCGGCATCCCTGGTCACCCTCATCCTGTCAGACGTGGTGGGGAACCCGCTGGATGTGATAGCGTCGGGGCCGACGGTGCCGGACACCACCACTTTTGCTGACGCCTGGGATGTGCTGGAAAGGTACGATCTGGTGGAGAAAGCGCCACATGCGGTCGTGGAGCGGATTCGTGGCGGGATGGAAGGCGTTGTGCCGGAGACGCCAAAGCCGGGAGACGAGGTTTTCGGGCGTACCAGGAATGTGATTGTGGCGGACAACTCCGTTGCGGCCCGGGCTGCCGCCGACGAAGCGGCTGCTCTGGGGTTCCACCCGCTGATACTGACCACGTTTCTGGAAGGTGAGGCGAGGGAGGTTGGCCGCGTGGTGGCTGCACTGGCTAAGGAGGAAGCGATGCATGGCAGGCCAGCTTCCCTTCCGGCGTGCCTGATCTTGGGGGGCGAGACTACCGTCACGCTGCGAGGGACTGGCAAAGGGGGACGCAACCAGGAGTTGGCCCTGGCGGCAGCGCTGGCAATCCGCGGTTTGGATGGCATAGCCATCGCCAGCCTGGGGACGGACGGCAGCGACGGTCCCACGGACGCCGCGGGTGGCCTGGTGGATGGCTCCACCGTTGCCAGAGGCGAGAAACATGGCCTTTCCGCCGAGGAGTACCTGCAGAACAACGACTCGTATCATTTTCTGGCGGCAGTGGGCGATCTTCTGAAAACCGGCCCCACCCGCACCAACGTGAACGACCTGGTGTTCGTTTGCGTTTGGGGCCGGGAGGGGCGAAGATGAAAGCCAGGTATCCGGTGGACATGCAGACCCACACCACTTTCTCCGACGGAACTTTTACGCCGACAGAAGTGGTGGTGATGGTAGCGGGATCCGGCTTGCGGCTCACCTCATCTACCATCAGCTGGGCGATGCAGTAACTCGTTCCTTCCGCCTGCGGGTTGGCAGATTGCGCACGTAGAAAACTCGTTCCCGGTATTCCAG
>WFSD01000373.1 GCA_015486235.1 Anaerolineae bacterium | reverse complement strand
GATCAGTTGGTGTTGGGATGCACCCATTACCCTTTCCTGCGTCGTGCTATTGAGGAGATTGTAGGGCCGGACGTGGAGGTTATAGACCCGGCCCCCGCAGTTGCCCGCCAGGTAGGGCGGGTACTGGATGGCGTGGGCAGGAGGCGTTCCGAGGATACCGGGACACATTGTTTTTACACCACCAGCCCTACTGTTGAGGCGCTGCGGCACCCATTATACGACCTGCTGGGAATAGCTTCTCCGGTCTGCCGGCTGAAGTGGGTGGAGGGGGAACTGCAGCTTCTGGCGTGAGGGTTTATCCCAAGCGGGCTTGGGATAAACTTGGGATAAAATTTGGATAACGGGGGGTACGAGCGATGCCCGACGAGACTCAGGAAGAAAAGCCTGCTCCCGAAGAAAACATACCGTCTGAAAAGAAGTCGCTGTGGAGGACGGTCGGCGTTGTGTTACTTGTCGTTTTGTTGCTGTGTGTTCTTGTCTCGGCCGCATGGATGATGCTGGCGGGTAACAGGGAGTCGACGCCGACTCCAACCATGACCCCGTGCCCAACTTTCACACCCTACTCCGAGTCTACAGTGGTGTCTGCCCCTCTGGTGGTTTCCACTCCCACCGTGCAGGTAGTGATGACCATCCCCCCGACCACGACATCTACGCCGGTCAAGCCATCGGCAACCCCTACGATCCACGTCGTCAAGCAGGGAGAAACGCTGCTCGGGATATCCGAGCACTACAATCTGCCCCTGGAACTCCTGATGCGGGCCAACGGAATCAAAGACCCGAACACGATCTACGTGGGACAGGTGCTGGTAGTGCCGGAGACCGGGCAGATGAAAATACATGTGGTTCGCCCCGGGGAAACGCTATCCGGCATAGCGGAGAAGTATGGCGTGGACTACAACAGACTCCTGCAGGTGAATCATATCGCCAACCCAGATACTATCTACGTGGGGCAGAAGCTCATAATCCCGTAGGATGCGTTACTACTTGCCTCTATTTGCGTTCTTTGAAGTGAAAAATTGGACTTTTGACAAAGCGGAAACGGAGCTTTCTGGGGCTTCACGCCTGGCACATGACTGGGAAGAAGGGATACATCTTGTAGTCGGGCGGAGCCCGACTACAAGATGTACCACCTCTTCTTTCCTGCCTTCAAGGCGAAAAAGTTCGGCCTAGCAGGGCAACCCGATTGTCAAAAGTCCGATGAAAAAGGCCGGTGCGGTTTACCTTACAGCCGGCCGTTTCGATCTTAGTGTGATGAACGTCATCTCCGGACGGCAGTTGAACCGCACAGGTGGGAAGATGACACCAAGGCCCCTGTTCGTGTAGAGGAAGCCGTTGCCTACCTGGTACAATCCCGCGGGATATTTGCGGCCCATCGCCGGAAGTACCAGCGGGCCTATCCCCGGAATGCGCACCTGACCGCCATGGCTATGACCGGAGAGCTGCAATGCTATCTTCCGTTTCATCGTTTCGTCTGCTACATCTGGCTCGTGCGCCAGGAGGATTTTTGTCTCTTCTTCCGGCACCGCGGCCATCGTGCGATCCAGATCGTCTGCTCCTTCGTAGGCGTCATCGAGCCCCAGAAGCCATATTCGGCTGTCCCCGCGCTTCAGAGGAACGCTTTCGTTTCGTAGGATTTTGATCCCCGCATTGGCGAGGAATCTTTCGACACGACAAGCACCGAACCAGTGGTCATGGTTGCCAAGCACGCCGTAAACGCCTTCCTTGGCATCGAGCAAGGATAGTGTGTCGGCGATATCGGGGGTCAGCCGTGCTGTCCTATGGACGAAATCGCCCGTGACGACGATGCAGTCCGGCCTTGCGGACGAGACGCTGTTCAGCACCTCACGCAAGTAGTGGGCGGGAACATATGCTCCGAAGTGCAGGTCGGTGATATGGGCGATGGTGATGCCATCGAAAGCGGCGGGCAAACCAGGAATAGCCAGCGTCAGTTTCACCCTTTCCACCCAACGTGGCTCTATCGTACCAGCGTAGTATACCCCTCCTCCCATGGATATGAGCGCCAGTGTGCTCCCCCATATTGCCCCTTTGAGGAATGTTTTTTTGGTTGCCTGCGTGTTGTTATGACTTGACATGTAGTACCCCCGTGGCTTTCCAAGTGGTCGGTGCTTCACCGTTTCTCGGCTTTCGTTCTGTGTTCTTCGCGTTATCTATGGACAGCCCCACCTCTCCAACTCATGATGAGACGGATCTTTTTCATTCTACGCCATATGAGAGAGAAGCTGCAAACTTGAGCGGTGGGGCACGCCATGCTTCAGGCACGTCGGAGTACCGCCAGAAGCGGCATGGGCCTTCAATTTACTTCGGGGGTTCCCTTGACTCATTTCTGGATTGGTTGACAAGCTCGGAGGAATGGGAGATAATGAAGGCGGTTCGGCAATGCTAAGCAGATTTCTTCTCGAGGAGGAGTGCTACATTTGGGACCGAGAAAAATGCGGAGGGCGAAAAGTCGTATTCTGATTGTGGCGGATCAGAAAAAGCTATCGAAACTGGTTGAGGAACTTCTTTATGCTCCAAGAGTGGCTGTGGACACGGAGTCCGATAGTCTCTACAGCTATTATCACAAAGTCTGCTTGATCCAGCTATCCGTTCCTGGAAAGGACGTAATCGTAGATCCACTGGCTCTGGACGACCTATCGCCCTTGGGACGGGTGATGGCCTCACCTGATGTGGAAAAAGTGTTCCATGCAGCGACGAACGATATCCTCTCTCTCAAACAGGATTGCGCGTTCCAGTTTTCCAATCTCTTCGATACTTACGTAGCCGCCCGGATGCTGGAGATGGAAAGACAAAGCCTGGCATACCTGTTGGAGACGTTGCTGGGCGTCTCAGTGGACAAGAGATATCAAAAGGCCAATTGGGGCCAGCGTCCTCTATCGCGGGAACTGGTAGAGTACGCTACCAATGACACCAGATATTTGCTGAAACTACGGGACCGTCTGGAGCGAGAACTGAGACAACATGGTTTGTGGGTTGAGGCGAAAAGAGCATTTGCCCGCTTGGAACACATTACCCCTGAACCACATCGGTTCGACCCGAACGGATACCGCCGGATACCCGGGGCGAGGGATCTGACCGACCAACAGCTCTCCGTTCTGGAGAAACTCTACCACTTCCGCGAGCAGGAGGCCAGGAGGTTGGATCGTCCGCCGTTCAAGGTCATCTCCAATGAAGGAATGTTGAATATCAGCAAAACGTTCCCCAGAACCATGAGGGAGCTGGAGAGGCTTCCAGGCGTCGGATCATGGCACCGTCGGCGCTTCGGAAAAGAAATCCTGGAGATAGTGTACGAAGCGCTTGGAAACGGAGGCGAGAAAAGGGGAAAACATCAGTGAAGCTAACGTTCTTTGGAGCTACCCGTGAAGTTACAGGGTCCATGCATCTGCTGGAAATCAACGGTTCACGCATCTTGTTGGATTGTGGCCTCTACCAGGGGCACAGGGCCGATACATACGAGCGGAACCTGAAGTTCCCGTTCGATCCAGCGTCGATCGACACATTGATCCTATCCCACGCGCACATCGATCACTCCGGGAACATCCCAAATGTAGTCAAGCAGGGATTTAGCGGGCCTATCTGGGCCACGTCAGCTACCAGAAGTCTCTGTACCGCCATGCTGCGGGATAGCGGCCATATCCAGGAAGACGATGTCGAGTACCTGAACAAGAAACGGAAGCGGGAAGGTCTCCCGCCTGTGGAACCGCTGTACACCATCGAGGATGCTGTGCAATCCCTGGAGAGCTTCATCGGCGTGCCCTACCATCGTGCGATCACGGTAGCTC
>WFSD01000372.1 GCA_015486235.1 Anaerolineae bacterium | reverse complement strand
GGGGATGGCGGAATCCCTGACCCACCCCGACTCCGATTCGCGCTTTCTCCTCGTCCTCCGGGGCGACTACCTGATGCACCTGGCCGACCTCCAGGATGATATCCCCGATGCCATGCGCAACGTGTTTACCCTCCGCCCTTTCACGCCTGACCAGGCCGTGGCGGCGCTTTCCGGCCCGCTGCGGGCCGTGGGTCTCCGGATGGAAGACGGGCTGGCGGCGAAAATCGCCGAGGACCTGAAGGACGAGGACGGCCACATCCTGCCTCCCCAACTTCAAATCGTGGCTGATCGGCTCTACGACGACCTGATTGCCAGGGGCGGGAACGTCATCACCCAGGACGATTACGCCCGTCTGGGAGGTGCCGAAGAACTGCTGCGCCAGTACCTGGGCGAACTCCTGGAACGGGTGCCCCACGCCCGGCCCGTGCTGGAATCGTTGGTGGGCGAAAAGGGCCGGCGCGTCCTCAGGAAAGTTCAGGCCATCTGCCAGATCACCGGGCTGGCGGAGGAAACCGTCCGGGAGACCCTGGACGCCCTTCAGGAAGGGCGTGTCGTGAGTTCCCTGGAGGTCGAAGGCGGCGTTCGCTGGGAGCTGAGCCACGACATCCTGGCCCAGACCCTGTGGCAGTGGCTTGGCGAAGACGCCCGAGAGAAAGCCCGTGCCCTGGCCGTTCTAGAGCGTGCGGCAGCGGACCACGGCGCCAGCGGTGCTCTGCCGGACCCCCGACGTCTGGACTTCATCGCAGCCCGATGGACTTTCCTGCCGGAGATTCCGGTGGAATTCCGGACTTTGCTGCTCGAAGCCGCTGTCGTCCACGGCCATCGCGTATCTGACTGGTTGAATCGCCTGGGCGACCCGGAGCTTCTACGGAAAGTCCTGTTGCCCCTCTCGAAAAGCGACGACCCCACCGTGCGTGCCCGCTCGCTCTCTCTCCTGGCGAAGAAACTGCCGGATGTAGCGCTCGATGCCCTGTCGGATCATGCCATCAAGGATCCGGACCGGGCGGTGCGTCGGACGGCGGCGCTCGCGTGGTACGACCTGGCGGGGGAGAAAGCCTGGAACTCGCTGCGGGACTCCGGAGCGGTGCATGCCCTGGCGGATCTATGGGACGCCGACCGGGTGGACACGCGTGTCGGCTTGAGCGCCGGACCGTCGGTGCTCCTGGAATTCATCCGCCTGCGCCTGCAGGCGGATTCTCCCCGCTGGCAGCGCCGGGTGCTGACAGCCACGCTGGGCGGCGGCCTGGGGATAGCCCTGGGCACATCTCTGGCGGCAGTGCTCCAGGGTGAGCTTTTCATCGCCGCCATCATGTTCCCTCTAGGCGCGATTTTCGGCCTGCTGGCAGGACTTGGCGTTGGGGCAGGATTCGCTCTGGGAGACGTATTGCGCTTCGGTAGCCAGGTTCGCTCCAGAGCAGCGGGAGCGGTGATACTGGGAGGGATCGCCACGGCGCTGGCCGGGGGAGCCATCCTCTGGTTCGTGACACCCAGGGGCTCATGGTCGCCGGTGTGGATGCTCGGATGGCTGGTCATCGGCATGGGCGTCGGAGTGGGTCTGGGATTGCCCGATTCGTGGGAAATGCGGGTCGCCGGAGCCACAGCCGGAGGAGTTCTGGGGGGGCTGGTCGCATCGCTTTTGGGCGTTTTCGCCTGGCCCGTTGGGCTGGCCTTCGGCATTTTCGTGTCCATGTCTCTGTGGGTCTTCGATGTGAAAGCCCACCAGGGAACGCCCCGGGGATGAGACCGGTTGATCGATGCCAGGGCACAATCCCACTGTTTTTGAGCACAACCAATTCATCCGGCATTGCAGATGCCAGCACAACATTCTTATCAGATTCAACGGCGGGCGCAGCACGCTGCGCCCCTACCAACGCGCCACGCACCTCAGGAGGGAAAGATGAGGGTATCGTTGAGATTGAAAGTTTTCGTGATGTTGCTGTTGACGACCATCGCCCTCGTCGGGTGTCATCCGAAACAGAAGCATCGAAAGGTCGTCCTGGAATCCGCCAACGACAAGGTTTTCGTCCTGAAGCCCGAGGGGAAAATTCAGGTTCCAAGCGGGCAGACTTCGGACATGACCATGGGAGATGGCGTGGACGTGGATCACACCGGCATGGCCTTCCTCCACTTTCCGGACTACATGCTGGTGAGGATTTTCCGAGATACTGGTCTGAAGGTGGAGGAAATGACCGAGCCGAACGCTCCTCCCGCCGCCAAACTCCGGATGGATGGGGGAACCGTCTTCGTCGACGTCGATTCGTCCGTCAAGTTCGTCTCCATCGAGAACGACGTGGCCGTCGTCACCGCCATGGGAACCTCCTTCTGGGTTCACGTGCGCCCGGAAGACCACGCCACATGGGTGCTGGTGAAGCAGGGGAAAGTCGTGCTCGGCAGGGGGAGAAGCGCCGTCATCGTCAAGCCGGGGTTCCAGTCCTGGGTCGCGCCTGGAGAGAATCCCCACGAACCGGTGCCGAATCTCCGGGAGTACGTGCCTCCGGATATCCTGCCTCCCATGGACGAACTCACCGGCAACAGGGCGGCGGATGCCGACGTTTTCCGCGTCGTGATGGGTGGCGGCAGGGCCCCCACCCCTACGCCAACACCGACTACCACACCTGTCCCGACCCTCATGCCCACGCCCACTCTGACTTTCGAGCTTCCCAAACCCGACCTGACCGTGACTGGAGTCACTGTGGTGGATGGCGACAGGATTCGCTGCTTCTACAAGAATGCGGGAGACGCCAATGTGCCAGGAGTGAGTGTCCGGCTTGACATATTCGTCGACGGCAAAATGGTCGTTCATTCCACTGTGCACACCCCCATAGGCACCGGTCACACAGGGTGGATCCAGAGTCTGCCGTTGAAGCTCCCGGACGAGGTCGACGTGCGATGCATGGTGGACCCCGACGACAGCGTCGCCGAATCCGACGAGGGTAACAACAGCCTCACCCGCCACCTGACCGTGCGGCGCTGCCTCCCCGCCGACGACCTCTTCGCCATACCGCAGAAAGAGATGGAGCTGGGATGTGCGAAGGCACCCTCGACCAAAATGTGGACAGCCTGGCAGCCGTTCGAAAAGGGATACATGCTCTGGCGCAAGGACACCTGGAAGATATACGTGCTGGTTAGCAAGGCAATCTCGACCTCCATCATTCCGCCGGGAAAGTGGCGTGCTTACGACGACAAGTGGCACGAAGGCATGCCGGAGATATCGTGCAGGAACGCGGAGAATCAGAAGTATCCCATCATGCGAGGGTTCGGATACCTCTGGTGCAAAGATGGAGTCGTGAGGAATGCCCTGGGCAACTCCAGGGAAAGTGAGAAAGGGGCCTGGCGCCTGACGCAGACTTTCGAGCGGGGCTGGGCCATGCAGATCGACGAACTCGACACCGTGGTGCTGACCAAGGAAGGGAAATGGAGAATCTTCCACAAGCCGTCGTGAAGCCAGGAGCAACCGCATGGAAAAGTTTCTCACGTTTCTGCTTCATGCCCTGGAGCAGGGATCGCTGGCACCGCTTGTAGGGCCGGACTTGGGGAGCATCGGCGTGCCAGACAGCCAGGAACTCGCCTGGAAGCTCTCGCACTACGCCGGAAGGGACGACCTGGAAGGTACGCCGTTGCCGCACGTGCTGGACGAAGCCGTGCTGGACCTGGGACGCACGGAGGTCATCCGGTTCCTGAGGGACGAGTTCCTCAACAGGACGCTCTCACCCGGCAGCCTGCACCGGCTGCTGGCGATGCTCCCCTGCCGCCTCTACGCCACAACGGCGTGGGATGGGCTGTTTGCGCGTTCCCTGGAAGAGGCAGGACGCGATGTGTGTCTAGTGGCGGAGTCCAGCGATCTGGCGTACTGCTCTCCCGGAGCCATCCGCGCCCTGGCGCTCCTGGGCACGCCGGACCGTCCAGATACGCTGCGCCTCGATCAGGGCGACCGGAAAGCCCTGGTGGACGAGCACGCACCCATGGTGGAGGTGCTGCGCCAGGCAGCAATCTCTGGCGTGGCCCTGCTCCTGGGCTACAAAGCGGATGACCCGACTCTGGAGTGGCTGGCGGGCATCCTCGCTCCAGCCCTGGACGAAGTAGGGGGCAAAGCTTACGTCTGTCTGCCAGACGCTGATGACCACCTCTGCCGAAGGCTGGAGCACAAGCACGTGGAAGTCGTGACCGCCTCACCTGCATCCCTGCTGGAACCTCTGGCGGAGAAGATTCCCACTGGAACGTTCCAGCCGCACGCCGTTGCAAAGGATGCCGAAACGGCGGGAAGAGAGCTCTGCCTCTTGCGCCGCCAGCGCTTGCTGGAGGAAGCCGCTGCTCTGGAGAAACAACTGGCACAACTTCAACGCGATCTGAACACAGTGGAACTTCAGATCACAAAGTACGGGCTGGACGTGCCGCTGCATTTGATCAACACCAGGGATGATCTGCGCAGCAGGCTGGAGAAGGTACAGCATCGGCTGGAGGAAAAAGAATCCGAGGCGGAGCGGCTGGATTGCAACGGCGGTTCGCCCGAACCGAATGGGTAGTGGGCCACCAACCGTAATCGATGATGAATGTGGAACCTCATCTTTTTCTGTAGGCCGGTTGGTGGGATGGAGCAGCTTTTGGCCCTCACCCACCCCACCCCCTCCCTCTCCCACTGCGGTGGGCGAGGG
>WFSD01000371.1 GCA_015486235.1 Anaerolineae bacterium | reverse complement strand
TTACAGTGGGTGGTGGGTAGGCGAAGGCACTGCCTTCGCCTACCCATGAACACGTATGGTGGCGCTCCGTCCCTCAGATAGAACTCGATCGGAAACCATGACCACAATGTTCCACTTGACGAAACGCTACCATATTGTCGGCCCTTTCTGCGGATTGTGGTTTGACACGGCCTATGCCGTGCGGTAAGATTGCGAAGGGGCAAGCGTGGGTCCTTCCCTTTCTGCCCCGATCGGACCATTTACCAAAAACAAGGAGGATTCAGACGATGATGTCTAACCCGATCATAGTCAGCGCCGTTCGCACGCCCATTGGAAAATTCAAGGGAACATTGAAAGATATTCCCGCGACCAGGCTGGGAGCTACGGTGGTTCGTGCGGCGTGGGAACGCGCCGGAATCGATCCGGCTACAGTAGACGAAGTCATCATGGGAAATGTGGTGCAGGCCGGCGAGGGACAGAACCCCGCACGCCAGGCGTCCGTTTTTGGCGGCGTACCACCTTCTGTGGGAGCGTTCACCGTCAACAAAGTATGCGGTTCTGGCTTGAAGGCAGTCATGCTCGCCGCACAGGCAATCAAAGCTGGCGACGGCGACACCTTCATCGCCGGAGGCATGGAGAGCATGAATCAGGGCCCCTACATCCTCTACAATGCCCGCTTCGGTTATCGCCTGGGGGACAACAAACTGGTGGACACAATGGTCCACGACGGCCTGTGGTGTCCGTTCGAGGATCATCACATGGGCAATTCCGCTGAGTGGATCGCCCGTGAGTTCAATCTGACCAGAGAAGATCTGGATACGTTTTCCCTGGAGAGCCACCGCAGGGCTATTGCTGCCATAGATGCAGGCAAGTTCGAGGAAGAGATTGTGCCCGTCGAAGTGCCCGCGAAGAAAGGCACTATTATTTTCGATACCGACGAAACCCCACGCAGGGATACGAGCATGGAGGCACTGGCAAGGCTCAGGCCGGCATTCGATCCCAATGGCATCGTGACTGCAGGCAATTCCCCCGGGATCACCGACGGAGCATCTGCGCTGGTGGTCATGAGCGAGAAAAAGGCGGAACAACTGGGATTGCAGCCACTGGCACGAATTACTGCCTATGCCCAGGCTGCGGTCAAGCCGCTGGAGATATTCACCGCCCCGATTTTCGCCATGCGAAATCTGATGGCCAAACTGGGGATGAAAGATATCAACGATTTCGATCTGATCGAGATCAACGAAGCTTTTGCCGCCCAGATGGTTGCCGACATGCGTGCCCTCGGAGCCGACTGGAACAAAGTCAACATCCACGGTGGCGCCATTGCCCTGGGGCACCCCATCGGCGCAAGCGGTGCCAGAGTTCTCACGACCCTCATTTATGCACTGAAAGACCAGGGGCTGAAGACTGGCGCCGCTGGGCTGTGCCTGGGCGGCGGCGAGGCTGTAGCCCTTGCCATCGAGATGCTGGTGTGATTCGGGGCAAGGAGCGTTGTAACATGCCCGGACGATGCCTCATCGTGGCGGTGACAGCTTCGAAATTAGAACGCTGATCTCCTCCTGCCCTCACCTATCCCCAAACTGGTGAGGATAGGCCGTTGTCCCTACCACCCTACCTTGGCGGCAGGTAGTCCAGGGGATTCAGGTGGATATAGTGGCCTCGCCGTATTTCGAAGTGAAGGTGAGGGCCAGAGGAGTTGCCAGTGCTTCCTGATGTCCCGACAATCTGCCCCTGTCGCACCCGGTCACCTTTGTGAACCCAATAACCGCTCAGGTGAGCGTAGTAAGTGCGGGTGCCGTCGGCGTGGCTCAGGATGAGCAGGTAGCCGTAGCCACTGTGGTCGAGCCCGATGTAAATAACCCGGCCAGCGCGGGACGCATAGATCGGCGAGCCGTATGGCAGACCAATGTCGATGGCTCGGTGATGGGACGAGAACCCCTGGGTTATCGGGCCGATGGCAGGCCAGGCGAATTTGTACCCAGGTACCGGATGGGGCTTGGGAGGGACGTAGCGAGGGGGTTCGCCGCCAGGTATGATAATTCTCTCACCTGGCTTCAGAGTGTACGGGTAGGTCAGGTGGTTCAACCGGTAGCCAGTGATATCCTCCGGCTTCACGCCGTAGCGCCTTGCCAGGCTTTCCACCGTCTCCCCCGGCCTGATAGTATGATAGACCCCTTCCACTGGGAGGATCGTAAGCACCTGGCCTACGTAAACCCTGTCGGGGTTCCGTGCCAGCTCTGGATTTGACCAGCGGATGGTATCCACGTCCAGATGGAACATCCTGGCGACGCTCCACACAGTGTCCCCTGAGCGCACTGTGTAGGTGATTACCTCGTCGCGCTTTCCCATGGACCAATCATGGAGGAAATGGGTTTCCTCCTCCATGACCACAGGGTTGAGAGCGCTATCCTCTTCCGCAGTTGATTCGTCGAACTCCCAGGTAACATCATGTGCCCGACCCGTCTGGCTCCACATTAGAACCGCCAGGGCCGAAGCCAGCAGGAGCGCTATGGATAATTTCCTCATGGCTTCACCTCAATCAGGTCTTTGATCTGTGCGAAAGTCTTCTGCCCAATACCGGGGACTTTCATGATATCCTCAATGGAGTGATACGGCCGACCCTCGATGATCTTCTCCGCCAGAGAGGGCCCGACGCGCGGCAGTGCCTCCAGTTCCCCTTCCATGGCGGTGTTGATATCTATAGGCCAGGAAACGGTCGGCGTCGGCGTTTTTACCGTGTGGCCCCGCTTCTCAGGAGTCGGCGTCGTCTCCCCGAGGCGCGGCACGTGGATTTCCGCCCCGTCCCGGAGCGGTTCGGCCAGGTTCAGGCCATCTCTGTCCGCCTCCGGCAGGAACCCGCCGGCAGCCTCCACCGCGTCTAGGGCTATGCTTCCCTGGGAAAGGCTGTAGACCCCCGAATTCGCCACAGCGCCGCTCACGTAAACCCGCATCGGCGGCGGTGTGGCGGAGGGTTCCGGCGTCGCGGTGACTGGCGGGGGTTCGAGCACGATGGACGTTGGCTCCTCACCTGGCCGGCGCCAGAACCGGAGAAAGAGCACTACCGTGCCCCACAGGAGAGATGCCAGCAGTACCCCTCCAATGAACTCGCGCCAGGAAAAACCGTTACTCTTCTCCTCCACCAGCACCCCCTTGAGAAAACTCTTCGACCCAGTGGGCAATCTGCTCCAAGACTCCAGGGATCTCTGCTGGACTCGATAGATCGGTAAGGACCGTGATCGTCTCCTGCGTTTCTCGAAGGAGCTTGAAAACGTGCTCCCCTGATCTCACCCTTCGCCCCTTTGGGATGGCGTCCAAGCGCGTGGCGACGAACCGCACCCTGCCCCCCCTGTCCAGGTAGAGGGTCCAGACGCCCACCACGTCGTCCCGACGGGCGCTTACCTCGCCATCGCCCACGACCACATCGTAGCCCAGCCCTTCAAGGACCTCGGCAGCGCCTTTCAGGTCGAAGGACCTCACTTCACCACCTCGATCTGGCTTGGATCGTTTACTATCATCTCGGGCCATCCCCGATACGTCTTGACGAGGCCGTAGGCGCGTATCGTCTTCCCTTTGTAGAGCACGTCCGGCACCTTGGGCCACTTCCCCCACACGCTGGGGAAGATCACCACTTTGAAATTGCTGTCTACGTCCGCATCCGGCATCAGCCAGATCACCCGGCCGCTGTTGTACGTCTCCCGGACAGGCATCTCCACTTTGACCTTCTGGTACAGGAACTTCCGGGCATCTTTGTACGAGATGTAGCCACACTCCGGCGTCGCCAGCCCGCTGGTGGGGAAAGCTTCTTTCGTTCCCTTGCTCCAGTCCGCCTCGAACGTCCTGGACAGTCGAGCCACCAGCGCGGGCTCGTCGAGGGTGAGCCCGAGCTCCCGATTGAAATCGAGGGAGTTGGTGGAGAAATTCTCGGAACCGACGAAAGCCACCTTGCCATCTGTGACGAACATCTTGGCATGCATGTATGGGTCGAGTACATACCGGACGGCCACGCCAGCCCGGCGAAGCTTCTCACGCCCGATCTCGTTCAGATCGTTGGAGAGGGGATAGTGAGCTGAGGATATGTACCGGACTTTCACCCCCCGTTTGACCGCCTGGATGATACGCTCCTCCAGTTCGTCGTCCAACATCTCCTGTTCCT
>WFSD01000370.1 GCA_015486235.1 Anaerolineae bacterium | reverse complement strand
ACCCCACCACCGCCGGACCAGCCACCGCTACTACTAGACGGGGAGCTGGTAAAAGTGGAGCCGGCATCGTTGAGCATGCTGAAGAGCCCGTCACTCATCTCGTTGAGGGAGGTGAACATCCCCTGGGACATGCCATCCAGCCCGCCCGGGCCTGACGGCACAGTGGACTGGTGTCCCATGCCGTGTCCGGAAGTGGATGGGGCGTTCATCTCACCTGGCACGTACGTGTCGTATCCGCCTCCATAACCCATCGGAACCCACCATATGGGTGCGGGTGTCTGCACCCTGGCGAACTTCTTCGTGAAACTCCTCTCCAAACCAAAGGCGATGGCGTACGCCAGGTAGCGGTCGAAGATATTTTTTGCTTTCTCCAGATCCGTGTATTTCTCGATGTGCTCCAGATAGCGTTTGAAGGCTTTCCAACGGGCCGCAGCCTCCGCCCCTTTCCGCGTTTTTTCTGGCATGAACCGCCCGACCACAGCCAGGGCAACCCCTAAGACTATCAGCGTCAGGGGAAGACACGCAAAATCCGGGGCGATGGCGCTCAGGAACGCGGCGAGAAATATCCCGACTATACCGATCACGGCCAATGCTACTCCGGCGATAGTGTATTTGGTCCGGACTTTCTGCGGATTCCCAGCAAAAAGCCCTTTGTCGACCACCTCTTTGTAGAGGGCATCTTTGAGCTCAGGAAGATGCGTGTAAAACTTTTCCTTCAGATCGGAAAGCTTGCGTCGGTCGCTCCTCCCGAAGATAGCCTCTATCAATTCTTTCTCGGATGTGGCAAGCTCGGGACCGGGCTTCTTGAGCAGCACATACTCGAAATCCTTGCTGGCGAACAGCAGCTTTTTCCTTTCTATCTCCTTAATCTGGATGTAGCCTTTATGGGCCAGCCCCATCAGGGTTGCCAGTACATCTTTCATGTCCGCTTTTTCGTCTATCAACACGCCAACCTGCCCCGGATGCAAATCATCGGGGGGTTCGTTCAGGTAGTCGGCGGGCAGGCGCACCCGCGGATCCCTGCCTTTCCTGAGCCACATCAGATACAATCCAATGAGCCCACCAACCAGCAATAGCAAGCTTACGAGACCAATCAGAAGTTCCACCAAAGGCCGCCATTTTTTATTGTAGGCCTCCTGACGGTCGAGTTTCTTTTGCCAGGGAGCCGGGCTGCCAGCCACCAGGCCGTGGGGCCATTGCACCCGCACCTCGAACGCTGTGTGAGGTGGAATCTGTTCCGTCGCCCGGAACTGCACTGTATGGTCGTCGAGCTTTTGGGCAGTGTACTTTACGAAATACGCCTGATACTTCTCCACTGGGGCGTTCGTCGGGAGGTGCACTGTCACCGTGGAAGAACGCACCGGCACCGTCCGATCCGAGAAGACCGCTTTCCACCAGAGCTGATCGCCGTTTTCGTAGTAACGCAGCGCCCCATGGACGGTATAAGCGACATCCCACGTCATGGCCGTGTTGCTCACATAGGGGAAGTACCAGTAGATACTTATTTTGCCGTTCTTTTCCGTCACGTGGAACGTGTAAGGCTGCTCCATTGGCGAAGAAACGTATTTCTTGCCGCCCTGGCTGGTTACGGACACGTCGTCGATCCCAGTCAGCCTGCCCATGGGGATGGTTCTGTATCCGTAATGGAAAGGCCCGCCGACGAAGGAAACCTGGTGGGTCTCGATCACACGGAGATCGCCATTGGGCTGCACGGTCAGGTCGACATCCAAGCGCTTCCAGACGGCCGTCTTCTCCATCCTGGCGCTCTTCGCTGGAGATGCAAGGGCTCCAAGCGCCAGTGCAACCACTGAGAGCACGACTGCCCAAGCGAGAATCTTTCTAATGTGCTTTTGCATTTGTATCCACTCCACTTATAGATGCGATAATCGATACTGCTCCTGTTCCACCGAAACCTACCAGGGACAAGTGAGGCATTCCACCCTACCTCCGGAAAAGCATGAATCGACTACAGGCTGGATGCATGGCCAGGAAATCAGTATTGTAACCAGCAATTACAAAACTTTTTATCTTGGCTTATGTTAGCACAGATCGCTTTTGAGCGTCAAGCACAGAATTCCTGGGAGTGCACTGGCCTCTCAGTTTCCTGAGACACCAACTCGGCGATCAAGGTTACGGCTGAATGTGCGCTCTTTTCCGAGGTCGTTATCCGGCACGGCGATGCGCTTCTATCACATTAGAAACCTGCTCTATTTTGCTCAGCACCCTGCTGAGCTGAACCAGATCTCTGATGTTCAAGGTAGCAGTAAACATGGCATATCCGGACCGGTTGGTGGAAGTACGGCTGTTGCGGATGTTTATGTGTTCGGTCAGGATGGCGTCCGTTATATCTCTGACCAGGCCCGGCCTGTCGTACGCCCGCACCTGTATTCTCGCTGGGAAAGTCTCCTGGGCTGTTTGGCTCCATTCCACCTCTATGAGCCGCTCTTTTTCTTTATTGCGGATGTTCGGGCAGTTTTTCCTGTGGATAGTCACGCCCCGCCCCCTGGTCACGTAGCCCACGATAGGATCGCCTGGAACCGGGTTGCAGCATCTGGCGAGGGTAGTCGGGATGCCCTCCAGGCCAGCGACCGAAATGCCCTCCGTCTTTTTCGGTCTGATCAGCTTCTCCTCGACTTCCTCCTCCTCCAGGGGAGATGGGGCGATGATTTCCGATATCTTGATGACCACTTGCTGGATGTTGAGGTCACCGTAGCCTATTGCCGCCAGGAAATCTTCTTGCTTCTCATAGCCGCTCTTCTTGACCAGATCGTCAATGGATATCTGATTTGCAATCCCCAGGCGCTTGACCTCCTTTTCCAGAAGGTCCCGCCCCTGGGATACCGCTTCCTCACGATCGCGTCTCCTGAACCACTGACGTATCTTTCCCCTGGCCCGTGATGTCTTCACGAACTCCAGCGCCGGGTTGAGCCAGTCCCTGCTTGGGCCTCCCTCTTTCGCCGTCAGTATCTCCACCTGGTCACCACTCCTCAGCTTGTAGCTGAGGGATACCAGATTACCATTCACGCGGGCACCGCGACACCGATGCCCTATCTCCGTGTGAATGGCGTAGGCAAAGTCTATAGGCGTGGAACCAGTGGGCAGATCTATAAGCTTCCCTTTCGGGGTGAAGACGAAAACCCGTTCCTCCAGCACCTCGTCTTTCACCGAGTCGATGAAGCTCTCCGCATCTTGCGCTTCCTGCCGGAGATCCAGGATGCTCTGCCGGAGGCGAAGCACCGTAAGGTCCGTTTCCGGGTCGATGCTAGTTATCCCCTCTTTGTAACGCCAATGAGCGGCGATACCGAGTTCCGCTACCCGATGCATCTCGCGCGTGCGGATTTGCACCTCCAGGGGGCGACCCCGCGGACCGACAACCGCTGTGTGAAGAGATTGATAGCCGTTTGGTTTGGGGTTTGCAATATAATCATCGAACTCCCCGGAAATAGGCCGCCAGATACTATGGATCAAACCAAGGACAAGATAGCATTTGGTCTCGTCGTTGTCCTCGATGATCACTCGTACCCCTTCGGTATCGTAAACCTGCTCCACAGGGACCTGTTTCCGTTGCATTTTCCGCCAAATGCTATAGAGATGTTTTGGCCGCCCAGTGACCTCCGCCTCTATGCCAAGCCTGGAAATCTCCTTTTTTATCCGGTCTACCACCTCTCCCACGAATCTCTCACGTTCTGCACGGCGCATCTCCAGATGCTTAGCTATCTCACGGTAGTGCACCGGATCGGTGTACCGGAAGGATAGATCCTCTAATTCCCATTTTATCTGCCATATTCCGATGCGGTTTGCTAGAGGGGCAAATATCTCCAGGGTTTCTTCGGCTATCCTTTTCTGTTTCTCGAGGGGCATGTACTTCAGGGTACGCATGTTGTGGAGCCGGTCTGCCAACTTGATGAGCACGACGCGGGGATCCTCTGCTGTCGCCAGGAACATTTTCCTCAAATTTTCCGCTTGTCTGGAAGAGAGCGCCTCGCCATTCGCTGTATCTCCTCTGGCTATGTCCTGTATCTTCCCCAGCTTGGTAACACCGTCGACCAGGCGGACGACAGTATCCACCGTCCTATCGATTTCCTTGTCCACTTTGCTGTTGGTACCCT
>WFSD01000369.1 GCA_015486235.1 Anaerolineae bacterium | reverse complement strand
TCCTTCGAATCGGCGCTTTCCCGCTATGGCATTCTGAGCCAGGTGCCATACGTTCTCACTTTTGCCACGCCTCACCGCAGCCGCCGGGTAACCCTGGGGGAGACGGAAATAGAGTTCCGCCAGCTCAAGAAAGAACTCTTCTTTGGCTATCTCCTCGATCAAGGGCTTTACGTTGCCGAGCCGGAAAAGGCGTTGCTCGACCAGATGTACATGGTCTCCCGAGGCCTGAGCGACCTGGCTCCGGAGGAACTGGACGTTTCCTCCCTCGACCGGGAACGGCTGCGGGATTATGCTACCCGTTTCCCCGCCGCCGTGCAGGCCATGGTGCAGAAAATGATGGCAAGGAACTCTCTCCCAGAACCCGTCTGAATGGAGACGGAATAGTTCCAGCGTCACCCGACCTCCTCTCCTTTCAGATAGTCCGTTATCGGTTCGTCAAGCGGGTAGGCCAAGGCAGTACCTTCGCCTACCCACAACAGAGGCGGAGCGTCGTTTAGCACTACCAGGTCAGTTCGAGCGCCAATTTCGTCTTCCACCTCAGCCCCCAACCTCAACCGACGCATAAATCGGGCCTCGCCGTCCAGGTCTTCGCTGAGTAACACAGCCACATCCACGTCGCTACCGGGCCTGGCCCGCCCCTGGGTCATTAATCCGAATATGTAACTGACGACCACGTCCGATTGTCCAGCAGGGTACTCACGCAGCGTTGGTGCCAGTTTATCAAGAAATGTTTGATCCCTCACTATTCCTGCTCCCTCGCTCGAGCAGCATAGCCATTCATGCCGAACTTTCCAGCGGCGCCTCCAGCCGCTTCACTCCCTTGAACCTCCGTGCGGATGAGGGAGAGGGTCTGACCTGGCTCCCATAACCTCTTCGCCCATCCCTTTGCCCGTCCTATCGCAATCAAAGCGCTCACCTCAGCTCAGATCTGGTCGAAGAATCGGGATGGTTAAATTGGTTAACGCTTCAAGCCGCCCGGCAACTGAAGTTGCGGGCTATATCTTGCCAAGTCAGCCTTCGCCGACCGTTCAAACCGCCGCAGGGCGGTTTCACAGGCCCATAGGTTTCAACCGCCGTGCGGCTTTCGCCTGCCACCTCCAACCTCAATCGGCCCTATCAATACACTTCCTCGTGGGTGCCCATGGTCAATAGTAGAATCTCTTCCTCGCCCGACTCTGGATTCTGGACGAACTCGAAGAGAATGCGATTATCATAGTCCACCGTGCAGGCCCATGCGCCAGCTAACTCCCCCTTCAACTTGTGACTATGCAGCGCGGGATGAAAGGGGTCCTCAGCGAGCTGCTGAAGGGTACGCTCGACCCTCGCCCGCAATTCTGGCTGGCGGCGAACGGCCCGTTTGAACGCTCGCACGAAGGCCGCGCTCCAGACGAGGGTTCTCACTTCGCCAGCTCCTCCATCAGATCGGCTACCGTGCCTCGCCGAACCTCGCCGCGCTGGTAGGCGTTGCGCGCCTCCGCGATGTCCGCCGCCAACTCGGCACGCCGCCGCTGGATCAAACGCTGGCGAATCATTTCCACCAACAGTTCCTGGTCCTCCGGCGGCAGCGCTTCGACAACATCAATGGCCCTTTGAAAGGGCGAAGAAACCTTTTGCCTCATCTCTCACCTCCACGGCGTAAGATTCCGAAAAGTGGCCATTGGATATCAGCCCCTAACACCTAATTAGCGCTCTCAGGACAAGGTCTGAAGGGTGGACATCGCCAGCAGAGCGATCCCCATCAGACCAAAGTCCGACAAGGCCAAGAACTAGGCCAGGACAATAGTACGGACGAGGGAGAGAGTCCGGTTGACCGTCTGCAGCGCGAATACCCAGAACCCACCCCGCGCCACCCGCCAGGTCTTCGCTGAGCAGCACAGCCACATCCACGTCGCTGCCGGGTCTGGCCCGACTCCCATATTAGTACTACAACCGCAGTTTCGCCCAACTGTCACTCTGAGCGCCCGAAGGGAGCGAAGAATCTCGGTTAGGCCGGAAAAATTACCTCGGCGCAGGGGGAGATTCTTCGTCTCTCTGCTCCTACTAAGAAACAAATTGCGTGCACATGGAGCCTTAACAAAGGTGTTGTTGTTTATTCTCCACCGGATGAATCCGGTTCTTCAGGCGGGCTACGCCCGCCGAACAGGGCGTTGTGTCGCATAGGGCGCTCTTACGTCGAAAGGGCGTTCTCGGCACAGGCAACGCTCTGGTCGGCGCCGAAGGCGCCTCAAGTGCCGAATTCATTCGGTACTTCCCGTTTGAGCAGCGCCACGCGCTGTGGATTTACTCAGAATGACAGGTGCGGTTGTAGTATTAGGCTCTTCTCCTTTTTCGCCGTCTTGTTTGCTTTCACCAGGCCCTTTAGCATTCCCGATCCCGTCCTTGCCGCTCCAAATAGGTCGCAATAGCCCTGGCATATTCGTCGAAGTCGCCCAGATGCTTCTTCAAAATCGCGTAGACCTTGGCATCGTCTATACGGGCATAGTCGTGAACAATCAGGTTGCGGAAACGGGCCATATCTACCAGCGCCGGCAGCAAGTCAGCAGGAATCACCCCTTCTTCCTGCAAGACCTTGAACACGTCTTTGTTGTCCTCCGGGTAGCGGAACCCTCCAAGGGCGATCGAGTGCCGGCCGATGTCCAGGCAGGCTTCGATGGCCACTTGCAAGCTACGCTCCACCGCTTTCTTGAGCCGTACGTCTTCTGCATACTGCCGGAACGAGCGGACGCTATCCCGTTCAATCTTTAGATAATCCACTTCGCCCCGCAGGTACCTCAGTCGCTCGAGTACGATGGCGTCGGCGTCCACCTAGACCTACCTCCTTGATCTCTTCGAATAGCACTCCTGTGAAAAAGTCGTACATCGGCTTCAGGTCGGCATAGACCTTGCCTGCCCGCACCTCGAACTCCACCCGCGCCCGCCGATCCCGTTCGAAGACCAGACGTCCGTGCTTCAATACCTGGTGCTGCAACAGAGGGGGAGCGTCGTTCAGCACTACCAGGTCAGTTCGAGCGCCAATTTCGTCTTCCACCTCAGCCCCCAACCTCAACCGACGCATAAATCGGGCCTCGCCGTCCAGGTCTTCGCTGAGTAACACAGCCACATCCACGTCGCTGCCGGGTCTGGCCCGTCCAGCGGCACGGGAACCGAAAAGGTATGCTGCGATCACATCCGTCTGCCCAGAGAAAAACTGGCGCAGAGCTGACACCAAGGTTTCGTGGTTTCGCCGTTCACTTTCGCCCATAGAAAACCTCCTTGGACCTCTCCCCCGGCCCCTCCCCTTACAGGGGAGGGGAGATTCTCCCCCTTCCCTCACAGGGAAGGGGGCTGGGGGGTTAGGTGTCAAGTCCTGAAATATGTTTACAGCGAAAGATATAGGAAGAGGGGGACTCCCCACTTCAGTGGCGAGAGGAGTCGGCACCACTCACCCAACTTGACAGCTTCTTTGGACCTCTCCCCCAGCCCCTCCCCTTACAGGGGAGGGGAGCTTCTCCCCCTTCCCTCACAGGGAAGGGGGGTGGGGGGTTAGGTACCCATTCCCGGGAATCCCGCTGCCTCACAATCCGACCACCCTGGCTCTCCCATCAGCTCCGGCGGTGGCGTTGCGGGTATCGACGACCAGCCGGGCATGCTTCAAGACCCATTCCCAGTCGTAATCGGAATGATCGGTCACCACCACCACACAATCGCTCCAGCGCAGGGCCTCCTCGGTGAGATCCACACTCCTCAACGCCTCGCCGTCCAGGGGAATCTCCGGCACGTACGGATCGTTGTAGACCACATCGGCGCCTTTTTCCTGCAGCAGCCGGATGATATCCAGCGCCGGACTCTCACGCACGTCGTTGATGTCCCGCTTGTACGCCACGCCCAGCACCAGGACGCGGGAGCCGTTCACGGGCTTTCGATCGTCGTTCAGGGCGTCGGTGATCTTCCCGACCACGTAGCGGGGCATGTCGGCGTTGATCTCGCTGGCAAGCTGGATGAACCGGGCGTTGTAGTTCAACGTCTTTAGCTTCCATGCCAGGTAGTGCGGGTCCAGGGGGATGCAGTGCCCGCCGATGCCGGGGCCTGGGTCGAATTTCATGAACCCGTACGGCTTTGTGGCTGCAGCATCGATCACCTCCCACACGTTCAGCCCAAGCTTGTCGCACATCAGCGCCACCTCGTTCACCAGTGCGATGTTCACTGCCCGGAACGTGTTCTCCAGGAGCTTCGTCATCTCCGCCGCTGCCGGCGACGAGACCTGCACCACCCGCTCCACCACCTTCCCGTACAGCGCTGACGCCACCTCCAGGCAGGCTGGCGTCATCCCACCGACCACTTTCGGCGTGTTCTCCACGTGGTACTCCGGGTTTCCGGGGTCGATCCGTTCCGGGGAGAACGCCAGGAAGAAATCCTCGCCGACTTTCAACCCGCTGCTCTGGCTCAACATGGGGAGCAGCATCTCCTTGGTGGTGCCGGGGT
>WFSD01000368.1 GCA_015486235.1 Anaerolineae bacterium | reverse complement strand
TCCCTTCAGCATGGTCAAGCCAATTGCCAAAGGAGCCAAAATCAGGGACAATACGGACAGGCATACTATCAGTTTCATGCTTTTTCTCCTTGAAAAGAGTTTTCTGATAGTATGCCACAGACTTATCCAAATTGTTAAGGGACACTACCCATTCCGAATGCCCCATTACAAAAAACCGCCCCAGTCGGGGCGGTTGCAGGTGCTACTCTTTCTTCCCAAGCCTGGCTCTGATCTCCTCCACGGAGACGCCCTGTATCCGTTCCTTGATCTTGTCCGTCGGCACCTGAGTTGGGATTTTCTCCTTCAGGTCCTCCACGGAGATTCCCTCCGACACCTGCTCCTTGATTTTGTCTGCCACCGACTGTGCCTGCCTCTTCACTGTCTCCGGCGCGGTTCGCTTTACCTCGGAAGATTTCTCGTACAGCGACTTCCTCACTTCGGCGGCGGGTTCGGGCATAAACAGATATCCGATCGCAGCACCGATGGCGAAACCGAACAACAATCCGGCGGTAAACGACTTGCTTCCCATTGTCCTCACCTCCTGGAAAATCTTTCTTTCTTGAAAGCTGTCTTAGCGGCTTTGGTCAACCCCGCAATGACGCTGGAGACTTTGATGGTAGGGCTAACCACTTCCTCCGTCAGGAAATTGGTGGTTCCCTTCACCACGCGGGAGGTTTCTTGGAGATCCCCTATTATCGGCTTCACCTCGTCCCGCATGAACCGGATGAATGCTATCATCTGCCACAGGAAAATTATGAGTATTATCCCTATGATAACCGATTCCAGTGCCAATATCACTACTGCAATGTCTCGAATCTGGGTCAGCATTGAAATACCTCCGCAAGACTCCTGTCCGTCGTTATCATCATAGTTGGCCTACGTAATCCGAACCGCTGTGTGCCTCGTAAGGTGATGTCTCTCAACAGAGCGAGCCATCGGCTTACGTATGTCTTTGGCGACGTTGCGAATTTTGTAAAGCTGTCGGGCAACCATGCGTAAACATTGTATCACACCAGGGGAATAAACTCCAAAAACTATCGCCGCTGCATGGATCACGGCAGAAACCTGGCAAAAACCCTGTTGGCGACCAGCCAGCCTCTGCGTGTCAGGCGCAGGCCTGCGTCATGCCATTCCACCAGGCCCATCTGCGTCATTTCTCCAATCTCTTCCGAAAAGGCGTCTTGCAGTGAGATGCCGAATCTGGCCCGGAACCTGGCGTCCGGGACCCCCTCTTCCAGCAGCCTGAGCCCAACCATCATCATCTCGCCCATCGCCAATCGTTCGTCCAGGTCTTCCCACGATTCCACCGGCGTCTCGCCTCTGGACAGCCGATCGATGTACCCCGCCACGGGGCTTACATTCCACCACCGACGCTTTCCATCGAATGAGTGCGCCCCTGCTCCGAATCCCAGGTATGGCTCGTACCTCCAGTAAACCAAATTGTGCCTGCACCGCCAATCTCTCTCCCCTGCCAGGGCCCAGTTGCTGATCTCGTAATGGCGATACCCGGCCTTTTCAAGCACGTCGCACGCCAGATCATACATCTCAGCTGCGGCATCGTCGTCTGGCGGTGGCACTCTTCCATCCGCCACCCAGCGGGCAAGAGGGGTCCCCTGCTCCACCGTCAGCGCATACAGCGAAAGGTGCTCGGGCTTTAGCTCGATGGCGCGTCTCAGGCTGCGTTTCCACGTAGCGGCCTCCTGGAGAGGCAGGCCGAACATCAGATCCAGATTTACGTTCCTGAATCCAGCCAGGTGGGCCTCGTAGTATGCCTCAGTCGCCTCCTCCGCCGAATGGATGCGCCCCAGGAAATGCAGTTCGTCATCGTTGAAGCTTTGCACTCCCAAGCTCAATCGATTGAATCCGGCATCCCGCATGGCGGAGAAACGGTTGCTGTCCACCGTGCCCGGGTTTGCCTCGCTCGTTATCTCGGCGTTGGGGAGTACATCGAAAGCTTCCCGCACAGCACCCAGAATTGTGCAGAGTTGCTCGCCAGTCAGCGTCGTGGGAGTGCCTCCGCCGAAGAAGACCGTGGGCACCTGTGGACGTCCCAGTCGCTGGCCGTATGCTCGTATCTCCCGCTCCAATGCTTCCACGTATGGCTTCTGCAGGCGCTCCAGGCCGGCGTAGGTATTGAAATCACAGTACGGGCAGCGACGGATGCAGAACGGGATATGGATGTAAATCGCCCACGAGGACATCAGTCGTTATCCAGGCGGAATCCGTGCCCTCGCACCGTGACCACGTACTGATGGTCGGAGTCGAGCTCCACCAGCCGTTCCCGTAACCGGCGCACCAGTGCGTCCAGGGCCTGGTCGGTAACGCCTGCTTCCTCCCCCGGCCATATTGCTGAGACCAGATTCTCCCTGGGCACCACCTTTCCGTCGGCCAGGTAAAGCACCTCCAGGAGTCGATACTGGGCCTGGGACAGAGGCGGATGCAGTTTGTGCTCTCCGACGTAAACCTCGTGATAATCGCGATCTAGCCGGAGCCGACCGCCTTGCTTGACGTCGAGAGGTGCTGTCTCCTCCGCACCCACGAATGCCATCTTGAAACGGAGAGCGATCTGGATCTCGTCGCCGTCGTCCAGCGGCCTCGGCTCTGTCAGTGGCTCGCCATTGACGTAGGTGCCATTCTTGCTCCCCAGGTCCTCTATCCAGTAGCGATCACCTTGCAAATACATTCTGGCATGACGGCGGGACACGCGCCTGTCCGGCAGGACGATGTCGCAGTCCGAGAGCCTGCCGATCAGGTATGAAGGCTGGTCCAGGGACCATCTCCTCCCAGGACCACTTCCCCGCTCCAGGATCAACATAGCGTTTTCTCGTTCCATGCTTCCCACCTCATCCATTTGACAACGGCAACTTCCTGCCTGATAATGAACCCGGGTATGGTTCATTTCGGGTCGGGACAATTTTGACGAAAAAGGCCGAAAACGAATTTTCCCGTGTGATTTGTGCCATCCCTGGTTCTGATGGATTCTGCGGATACATACTGCGGGACCCGGGTAGCCGCGTCTCGCCCGGTGGTTGTCAGACCTCGACGAAATTTTCGGAGTAATCTATGTCCAGTTTGCTGCACATTGGGACGATCCTGCGTGGACGCTACAGGGTGTCGTCCTTGATAGGCCAGGGAGGCGCAGGCGCGGTCTATCTGGCAGAAGACCAGCGTCTTAAGGGAAGGCGCTGTGCCGTCAAAGAGGTGTTACCTGAGCTCATGGGCCCACCCGGCGTTGCCGAGGAAGCCCAGCAGCAGTTCTACCAGGAAGCCAGCGTCCTCGCTCGGTTGGATCATCCCAACCTGCCGAAGGTTTCCGATTATTTCTCGGAAAGCGGAAGAGAGTATCTGGTCATGGATTACGTGCCCGGAAAAGACCTCCGAACCCTTTTGCTGGAGGCGAAAGAGCAAGGCCGGTTCCTGGAGGAGAAAGTGGTGCTGGCATGGGCCAGGCAGCTTTGCGATGCCCTGGAATACCTTCACAGCCAGGGGCCGCCGGTGCTGCACCGAGACATCAAGCCCTCCAATATGAAATTGACCCCATCCGGGCTGATCAAGCTGGTGGACTTCGGCCTGGTCAAGCTGCTTTCTGAGGACGAGGAACATACCATCACCGTCGTCCAGGGAAAGGGCACACTCCAGTATACCCCGCTGGAGCAATACGGCGGCGACACCGGCCATACTGACGTCCGCTCCGACATTTACTCTTTTGGTGCGACTCTGTACCACCTCCTCACCGGCACGCCTCCAGCCGATGCCAAAGAACGATTCTTGCACCCTGGAAGTTTGCTCTTACCTCGTTCTATCAACCACCGCATATCGGGGAGGACAGAACAGGCGATACTATCCGCCATGTCCATGCATCCCGATGATCGTCCCCCATCCGTCGCCGACTTCTGCCGGATGCTCCTAGGCGCTGCCGAGCAAAATCCCGCCAGCGTACTGGGGCATTATGCCAAATCCGAGACATGGGAAAACGCAATCTTTCAGAACCGTTGGCTGATGCTGGCGGCTGCCATCGCGGTGATAACTGCTATCCTGGTGACCATCTACGCCCCGCCAATCCCATGAGAGGGGCAATGCATCTCCCGACGAAAGGACGCAGCGTTGTGCCCTTGCCTCTGCGCTTCCGCCCATAAAAAGTCTCAGTCGCCCCTTACGTTGGCTAGCGAGATGTCTCACCTTTATAGCTCTTCAGGTAAAGCCAGTACGCCAGCCCCAGGACAGACACTGCGGAGCCTACCATGGCCGCGGTCTGCCATGGGAGGCTGCTTCCTGTTTGATCCATGCCCGGTGTGAGACCCCGACAGAGGAGATCCTCTTTTATCCGCTTCCTTGCCTCAGGAGATATCTCCATTGGCTGCAGTGTTCTGGCCAGTGTTCGTTCCAACCATGCCATTTCTACTGAGGAAAGCCCCTCGGAACCACCCCATACCTTGCTGGCCTGCTGTCCCACGGTAAAGCCTACCTGCCCGACGGCGAAACTGAGTTGATTCAGGACATTCATCGTATGAACCCCCGTTCTTTAAACGCAGCGCGCAGCGATTTCAGAGTCCGGTAGTAAATGGACTTGACGGCGGTCTCGCTTTTCCCGAGGATGCGCCCGATCTCCGCATGGCGTTTTCCCTCGGCGAATCTCAGGATCAGCACTTCCTGCCATTCAGCGGGAAGCTGGCGCACGATGCGCAGAAGCTCGTCCTTCATTTCAGCGGCTATGGCCACATCTTCCGGCAGCCTCTGATCCTGGCGAAGATTGCGTACGTCCTCCAGAGGGATCGAGTTGCGGTAAGACATAGCCCTGCGCCAATTTATCAAAGCATTATGGGCTATCCGGTAGAGCCACGCTTCAAACGGGGCTTTGCCACATTTGAACCGAGGCAACGCTTCGAGTGCCTTTCGGAAAGTGTCCGCCGTTAGTTCCTCTGCAGCCTCCTTGGTCCGCACGCGGTAGTACAGGTATGTGTAGATTCGGTCCACATACTTTTCGTAGAGGGTCGCGAAGGCCTGCGGATCTCTTTTAGCCTGCTCTACGAGCAGGCGTTCGTCCTCATCCACAGGAACCTCCGTTCCCTGCCCCTGCGGAAGGAAAAACACCTCCGCGGGTAATCCGTCGCGCTTTCACGTTTTGCCCTCCATCGGCAGCAGAGCGAAAGCAAGCGCTGCTACTCCGGCAAGTATTGCGCCAAGATAGAATGGCGCCGCCGGTGATATTTTATCCCATAACACACCAGCTATGAAACTCGCGGGGAATGCACTCAGCCCAACCGCTGCGTGGTAGAGCCCGTAGGCGGTTGCCCGTCCCTCCGACGGCACCAGGTCGGCCACCAGAGCGCGCGCCGTCCCTTCAGTCACACCGTAGTAAATCCCGTAGAGAAAATAGAACGCCACGAGAACCACTACGCTCCTCGCTATGGCGAATCCCAGATAGGTGGTAGCGTAAACGCCCCAGCCCAAGAGTATCACCAGCCGCCGACCCCACCTGTCCGAAAGGGAGCCTGAGGGCATCGAAATGAGGGCGTAGAAAATGTTGAACCCTACCAGCATCAGGGATATCCCCAGGGCTGACATTCCGACGTTCTGCGCCCGCAGGACGAGAAACGCATCACTGGAGTTGCCGAGGGTAAAAATGACGATGACTCCAAGAAAAAGATAGAAAGTAGCCGGGAATTCGGCCGGACGGCGCTTTTCGGTTGATTCCCTTGATGGGTGGGCACCTGGCTTCCGCTCGCGTACCAGAAAGAAGAGGATTGCTACCGCCAGGAACCCCGGGATCATGCCGATGAGCACAATGTCCCGGTATGTGCTTTGGGTGAGCAGGAATTTGCCGCGCTGGGTTAGGGCGACGACGACTGCAGCTCCTGCCAGCCCGATCACCGCCCCGCTGGTGTCGGCGGCCCTGTGCCATCCGAATGCTTTTCCCCGGCCCTCCGAAGATGCTGAATCGGCTAGAAGTGCATCCCGTGGCGAGGTCCTGATCCCCTTGCCGACCCTGTCCAGCCACCGGATGACCAGGACGGCAGGCCAATTGCCGGCGATTGCCAGGAAAGGCTTGCTGAAAGCGGAGAGAGTGTAGCCCGCCAGCGCCAATCCCTTCCGCGCTTTGATGCGGTCCGAGAACCATCCAGATGCCACCTTGAGGAGGCTGGCTGTTGCCTCGGCGAGGCCTTCGATAAGGCCAATGACGGACGTAGGCACCCCCAGCACGTTTGCCAGGAACAGCGGGAGCAAAGTCAATGTCATCTCGGAACTGATGTCGTTGAAGAAACTCACCATCCCCAGGAAGAAAACATTCCTTTCCAGTCCGAGCAGTTTTTTCTCGTTCATCTTCTTTCCATGACCGTTCCCGTGGTCACGAGGTGCCGGTTTCCTGAGCGTGAGCCGCCAGGAACAGGAGTATCCCGGAGGCCACGACCACATTAAGCGATTCAGCATGGCCTGGCATGGGGATGTGGACGGTGGCGTTGGCCAGGGAACGGGCCGTCCCGCTGGCACCGTGTGCCTCTCCACCGACCACCAGCGCCACGGGCGGGTTCCAATCTGCCTCCCAGCACGGAATTTCCCCCAGTACATCGGAGACGTACACTCGATAACCTCGGAGTGCCTCTCTCAGGTCGTCGACCAGCCGGATCGGCAGGTGGAAATGGGCTCCCATTCCGGCCCGCACCGCTTTCGGGTTGTACGGATCCACCGTGCCGGGGGTCAACATCACTCCCCGTATGCCTGCAGCATACGCAGTGCGCAGTATCGCCCCCAGGTTCCCTGGGTCCTGCACCCTGTCCAGCATCAGAAGCAAAGGGATGTCGTCAGGCCAGGGCACCCGGGGCATCGGGACTACTGCCACCACCCCCTGGGCGGAGACGGTATCGGTCACCTCCGGGAGGATGTTTGGGGCGATTTCCTGGCACGCCACGTCCTCCGCCTTCAACCGTTCCAGCCAGCGGTTCCCTGCAGGCGTGCAGGCCCACTCGTCGGTGTAGAGACAGAAACGTGGCATGGAACCGGCTTTCCAGGCTTCTTCCAGCAGGCGTGGTCCTTCGATGGACAATGCGCCTTCTCGCAGGCGGGCCTTGCGCTGACCCAGAAGCTTCCGAATCAACTTGACTTTTGGGTTGGACGTGCTGGTAATCATAGATGCTCCAGACATGTTGCCCGGTGAATCGACAGTCCCATGTGGTTTGTAATCCGCGCGATCCGTGGTTGCAAAGAGACGCCGGGGTATGCACCCCGGCGTTTTGTCGTTATCCTGGCTTTTTCCGGCGGGGACGATCGGGCACGACCTACGATCCCAGCGCCTCTTTCGCCATATCCACCACGGCAGCGAAAGCTTTCTTGTCCCGCACTGCGATGTCGGCCAGAATCTTCCGATCCAGCTGCACGTTGGCGATCTTGAGGCCGTGGATGAGCTTGCTGTAGGAAAGACCATGTTCCCTGGCTGCAGCATTGATCCGTGCGATCCAGAGCCGCCGCATATCCCGCTTACGATCCCTGCGGTCGCGGTACGCGTACCAGAGGGATTTCATCATAGCTTCGTTGGCCCGCCTGAACAGGACGCTACGGGGCCTGCGCTGACCTTTGGTCAGCTTGAGTATTTTTTTGTGCCTTCTTCGAGTGTGAAAACCACCTTTCGCCCTTGGCATCTCTTCCGACTCCTCTCCAGTTTTCCGAAAATTGGCGCTCCAGGCACCCAACACAGGGTTTTGAACGGCCCGGAGCTCGTCCCAATGTCCCCCCCGCTATTTCTTCAGGTAAGGGACTAGCTTCTTGACCCTACGCCTGATGCCAGCATTCTCCTCTACCAACGTGCGGGAGAACAAAGCTCTCACGCGCCGGGGCTTTCGCCGGCGGAAGTGGCTCTTGCCGACTTTGGTGCGTAAAAGCTTGCCGGTACCGCTGTAACGCAGGCGCTTGGCCGTGACTTTGTGCGTCTTGATTTTAGGCATACCGAATCCTCCTCAAAAACGTATCCGTGTAGTAGAAACGGGGGATGTCCCCCCGGTCCTACGACTCGTCCGCTTCCGTCTGTAGTTCAGGTTCCCCATCGGAAGGGCGGATTTTCTTCTTTTTCTGTGTGGCTGGTGCCAGGATCATCAACAAGCTGGCTCCCTCCTGCCGGGGGCGCTGCTCGATGACGGCGATCTCCCGTACTTCGTTGGAAATCCGCACCAACAGGTCCTTGGCCACCTCAGGGTGAGTGATCTCCCTCCCCCTGAACCTGATCCGCATCTTGACTTTGGCCCCCTGTTCGAGGAAGGAGCGCACTTTACGCAACGCCACCTGGAAGTCGTGCTCGCCGATTTTAGGGCGGATGCGCACTTCCTTGATTTCGACCTGCTTCTGGCTGCGCCGTGCCTCTTTTTCCTTCTTGGCTTTCTCGTAAAGGTACTTGCCGTAGTCCATCAGACGGCAAACAGGTGGCTTGGCGTTAGGCGCCACTTCCACCAGGTCCAGCCCACGCTCGGCGGCCCGGTCCAAAGCCTTCAAAAACGGCATAACGCCCAACTGAGCGCCGTCGACATCTATGACGCGCACCTCAGTTGCGGTGATCTCTGCATTGACCCGTAAGCCTTTGCTGCTTATTTGTTACCCCTACCTTCCCCGTGATCGGTTCTCTTGCGCCTCGTCCAGGCAGCTACGAACTTCAGCAAAACGCGCACTATGGCAAAATTATCGCCGAAACGGTAATGGAATATAACATATGCTTTTGGAGAAGTCAAAAGTCATACCTTGTGAATTGCGGGATACAGATTACGTCGAGCCAGCGTGAAACAAGAATGCAGGGCGACGGTCTATGCCATCCCGTGTGCTGCGTAGAGCATGAGAAGCCACGCTCCTGTGGCCAGGAATGGCACATAAGGAATGTAGCTCTTCCGCCCCACATGACGCATCAACAACAGTGCCAGTGCTCCCAGCCCTCCGGCGATTATCCCGACAGTCAACGCTGCCAGGACACCCGGGTACCCGGTCAACAGGCCGACCAGCGCGGCGAATTTTACGTCTCCCATGCCCATCGCGCCTCTCTGTACCAGCACCAGCACGAAGAAAATCGCAAACCCTACTGTTCCACCTATGAGTGCATTCAGCGGTCGAGGGCCGAACCCGGCCAGGGAGAGTATCAACGCGGCGATGCCGCATGCCAGCACCAGTGGGTTTGGTACCCGGCGGCTTTCCAAATCCACCAGGGCGAACAGAAGAAGAATCTCGCCCCATGCCATCAGCCACCAGTTTTGCCATCTCCCCAGGCCGCCGACACTGCAGAATGAAATTCCACCGATCGCTGCTGCCGTCACGAATATCGGCACACGCCACGGGCGAGGCATTCCGTACTTGTTGGGGATTCCCCGCCCGTACATGTGAGGGATGCGTCGCCCCAACGCCCGATTCCACCCGCGGGTGAAATATTCCACACCAAACAGTACCGGGAATCCGGCCACCACTCCAAGAATTGTCCCAATCAAAATCGAAAGCATCATCTGCGCCCCACCGGCCCCTGCCTACGCCGCGACAGGCGGGCCTGCCTGCGATCCTCCAGAGCAGGGAATTGCCTCCGTACCTCCGATACCCTGTCCAGGTCAATGGAGAATGTCAAGAGGAGTGGCTCCTCGCCGCCTTTCACGATGGGCTTTCCCCAGGGGTCGTAGGCCGCCGACGCCCCGCCGTAAACTGTCTCCCCCTCGCGCCCCACCCTGTTGCACCCGACAACGTAGTACAGGTTTTCTACCGCCCGCGCCTGGAGCAGGAGAGACCAGTGGGGCATCCTGGGGTGTGGCCACTCGGCGACGACGAAGACGATCTCGACACCGGCATCGGCATATGCCCGGAAGAGCTCAGGAAAGCGAATGTCGTAGCATATCGCCACCGCTGCCTTCCCCCACGGGAAGGAAAAAGTTGATAGCTCACCGCCCCTGCTCAGGTAGTCATCCTCGTGCATGTAGCTGAAGAGGTACATCTTTCGGTACACCCCCATGATTTCCCCTCTTGGTGAGATCACAGGAGCGGAGTTATAGACTCTGTCCCCGTGCTGCTCCAGGAAAGAGCCGATGATGGCTATCCTGTGCCTGGATGCCAGCGCCCTCAGGTTCTCCAGATGTGCCCCGGAGAGAGGCTCTGCAGTGGTGATTGAATCCCGGAGGGGATAACCGTTGAGCCACAGTTCGGGCAGCAGGATCACATCACTGCCCCGACGGGCGGCTTCGGCGATGAGCTCGGCACCGTTGGCAAGGTTTTCGTTCGGCCGTGCCAGCATCACGTCCATCTGCGCCAATGAGATTGTGACTTTCCTCATTCCTGTCCGCTACCCATGCTTCACACCGGCATCTGGTAGATCCGGTAGATGCGATACACCTCGCCACCCAGGTTCCGAAGGGTGTTATTGACCACAGTGTTTGTCTCCAACGTCCAGGACATCTCGGTCTTGGTATAGCCACGCTTGAGGGCGGCTTTCGCCATCTCGTAGTACATGAGGGCGTCCACGCCTCGGTTCCGGTACTCTTTGATCACTCCCATGGCGAACGTCCGAAGGAGCTTGATTTTCCGCCTGTACCACAGGAACTTGGCCCAGCCAAATGGGAAGAGCCTCCCATTCATGTGGATCAGCACTTCGTTGTAGTTTGGCAGGGGGAGTATCACTCCCACAGGCTTTCCATCCACCTCCGCGAAGAATATCACATCTGGATCTACGATCGGCACGATCTCCTCTGCCATGGAATCCACCTCCGCATCGGTGACCGGCACGAAGCCCCAGTTCTTCTCCCATGCGTTGTTGTAGATCTCTTTGAGGCGGCGGAGCTCCCCTTTCACATCCTTCATGTCCGGATTGCGCATGGTGATCTTGTACCGCTTCCGGACCAGCTCTGCTACCCGTCGGATTTTCTCAGAGATGATTTCCTCTTCCGGTCTGCCGATTTTGTCCGACACGTCCAGCATGAATGCGTACAGGTCCATTGCTTTGCGGAGGCCGAACTGCTCGATGATCTCCTGGTAGTACGGAGGGTTGTAGCTCATCAGGATTACTGGCGGGCCATCGAAGCCTTTGACCAGAAGCCCGTAGCTATCGTCGTTGCTGGAGAAACATGCTGGCCCACGCAGTGCGGTCATTCCCCTTTCCTTGACCCAGTCGGCAGCCGTTTGCAACAGCCTTTCCGCTACGCTATAATCCTGGATGGTCTCGAAGAAGCCGAAGAAGCCCATTTTTTCGTTGTGGACCTCGTTGTGCAGGTGGTTGATGTGGGCACCTATCCGGCCTACGACCTTGCCATCTCTACGAGCCAGGAAGAGCTGGAAGTCTACGAATGTCAGCTCGGCGTTTTTCTCAGGTGTGAAGAAGTCTCGGCGTTCGCTGATCAGCGGCGGAACCCAGTTGGGGTCTCCCTTGTAAATCTTCCAGGGGAACTTGATGAATGTCATAAGGTCTTTTTTGGTCTCTACAGGTGTGATCTCGATAGTGCTGCTCATGATTCCAGAAATCCTTTCGGATAATCATTCGCCAGCGACGCCGCCAGCGTG
>WFSD01000367.1 GCA_015486235.1 Anaerolineae bacterium | reverse complement strand
TTACTACATCGTGAACCTGGAAACCGGAGGCATGCAGGAATATGCCCTGGCGGACCAGGTGTACACGCCCGGAGATATCCAGAAAATGGCCCAATCCGTTGGGATGGAGCTGCACCATACCTACCCCGCATGGGCAGGCCTGCCTTTGAGCGACGCGGGAGAATGGATCGTCTATTTGCTCCGAAAGAAGAACTCTGGTGACGCAGAATAACGCCGATCTCTGCAAATTTCCAGAAGAGGTGTGTTTGGGTGGCAACTTCGCTGCCACCCAAAACACCCTCTTTTTGCTCCTCCTCTGTCGGGGGAGGAGGGAGTCCGGGGGAAAACGGAGTAATTTCTGGGGGCTCGTAGGGCCCCCAGAAATTTGCCTGCCTCTTGGGAGGCTTTCGTCAACCCCTGGCAAGCCACAGAACAAACCTTGTATCGGGTGTGAGGGCTCCCAGGAGCGTTTCCGGGCCTTGATTTGCTTCGGAAGCCCTCCGGGGGTGGCTGCGGGCAAGAAGTCACTCCCGACGGTATTCTTTAATTTCATCGCTATGCGGTGGGCTACCGCTCACGAAGACTGCTCCGAAGGTGGCGGCTACGAACCGCACGGGGCAGCCACGGAAATGCACGGGGAAAGGGCTGTGGGGGCCAGTGGGGCGACCCAGCGGGTCGCCCTTATTTTTTCCTGGCGTGCAGGCTCATGCGAGCAACGGCACTATCGCTTCCTGGAGCGGCAATGTGGTGATCTCTACGCCGCCCTCGGCGGCCAGCACATCGATCTCGCTGCGTATGCCGAAATCCGGCAGGTAAATGCCAGGCTCTACGGAGAAAAGTATCCCCGGGAGCAAAATTCGCCGATCGCGGGTCTCCAGGTCGTCCATGTTCACCCCGTTTCCGTGAACCTCATGGCCGATGTTATGACCAGTTCGGTGAAAGAAGTGCTTCCCGTACCCGGCTTTTTCTATTACATGCCGCGCTGCCTGATCTACCTGATACCCGAAAACATCACGCCCCGACCGAAGGCCATCGTCGGCGAAACGGACTGCTGCATCCCTGGCCTTTCTCACCACATCGAAGACTTTCGCCATCGGCCTTGGGATATCGGAACCGACGTAGGCCACCCACGTGATATCGGCGAACACCGCTTCCGGCGAATCCTCCCTGGCCCACATGTCGATCAGTACCAGATCGCCTTGACGTATCGGGAGGAAACGGCTTTCCGATGGAGCGTAGTGGGGATTGCTGGCATTGGCATTGACCGCCACGATAGGCGGATGGTCTGTCACCAACCCCACTTCGCGAAACCTCGATAGTATTTCCTGCTGCACCTGGTACTCGTTCAGATCTGATCCGCCGGAGATGCGCTCGGCGATGATGGAAAACGCTCTTTCCTTGATATGCAACAAGTGGGCGGCCGCTCGACGGTGGCTGGCGATGCGGTCGGCATCCAGGCATGCTTCGACTTCCTGTATCAGATCACCCGAAGAAACCACCTCGATCCCCAGGGAACGGATCATTTCCACGGTCCCAGCGTCTACCCTGGAAACGGTTGGAACTGCACCGCCGGGGGAGTATTCCATCGCTACCCTGCTCGCTCCTGAGAGAAGGCTCTGCAGCTCTTGCAGCATGTCCCGCCACCCGACATACGGGCGTTTCTCTCCGGGAAGGCCGGCGAACTGATCCAGCTCCAGGCGGGAAACCAGCCACACGGGTCCTCCGGTCGCCGGGACCCAGAGGAACCATCGTCGGGTGAAAACCCCGCTTTCGGGAAGCCTTGCCATCCGTCGGGCTATCGGGTTCATGTTGTGGAAGTCGTAAAGAAGCCAGCCGTCTATTCGGCGGCTGGCTAGTGATCCTCTGATGGTTTCGAACATCTCTCACTTCTTCACAATCAGCGGTTTTGGGCTTTGCTGTAGATCGAAGGGAATGGCACTGTAGCGCATCAATTTCTCCCAGTGATGATGCGACTCGATCCAGCGGATGGTGCCGCTCTTGGATCGCATGGCCAGGGTGTAAGTGGCAGCCCCATACCCGTAGTACCTGACGCCTTTCAGCAATTCCCCATCGGTTATCCCGGTGGCGGCGAAGAAAACGTTATCACTGGCGACGAGGTCATCCAGGGTCAGAACTTTATTCAGATCCATGTCAGCCTCACGGGCGTATGCCCTTTCCTCGTCATTTCTGGGCCAGAGCATGGCTTGCATGTCCCCATCTATGCATTTCAGTGCCGCGGCAGTGATGACTGCTTCAGGCGATCCACCTATTCCCATGAGTATGTCGATGCCGGTGTCCGGCAGCGCTGCTGCAATGGCTGCTGCAACGTCGCCGTCTCGAATGAGGCGTATGCGCGCGCCGGACTTGCGGACTCTCTTGATGAGCTCCGTGTGGCGTGGGCGGTCCAGGATTACCACAGTGAGGTCGTCCACATCCTTGCTCCTGGCCTTTGCCACGTTTTTGAGGTTTTCCTCTACTGGCGCTGTGATGTCGATAGCGCCTTTAGATTTGGGGCCGACTGCGATTTTGTCCATGTAGACAATGTGCCCCGGGGAGAACATAGTGCCTCGCTCCGATGCTGCTATGACCGCAATAGCACCAGGACCCCCTTCGGCGGTGAGTCGGGTGCCATCTATAGGGTCGACGGCAAGATCAAGGGCCGGGCCTACGCCCTTCCCCACCTCCTCTCCGTTGTAAAGCATAGGTGCTTCGTCTTTCTCACCCTCGCCGATGACAATGATGCCGTCGAGATTCATACTGTTGAGGATGATTCTCATGGCATCGACAGCAGCTTGATCAGCCCCTTCCTTGTTTCCTCTCCCCATCCAGCGGCCCGCCGCCAGGGCCGCCGCTTCCGTCACTCGTGCCAAGTCTAAAGCCAGATTCCTGTCGGGTGATTCCATCGGTACCATTTCAACCTCCCTGTTTTTCCCGGCTTCATTGCCGGTGATGCCGGTGCGGAACCGGTATTCGAAGAGTCTGCGACATTGCAGACAACTCCCACTTCTGAGGCTATCGGCATATCGAGCACACTTATTCCTGTATCATGTTAAATGTGCTCGCCCAGAGCGAGAGTGGCGAAGGCGATAGCCAAGCCGATGGTCGGGCGTCCAGTTGTGCCACGTACCAAACCCAGAAAGTCAGGAAAAGCGGATGAAACTCCTCCTTCCTCGCTGCTCTGTTATGTCAAGTAGGCGACCAGCAGGTGCCGACTTTTGATGGTGTAACAGCCAAAGTATATCCCACAGTGCCAAGACGAGTCAAGAAATTGGACTTCTGGGAAAACGGAGTAATTTCTGGGGGCCCCACGGGCCCCCAGAAATTTACCTACCTTTCGGGAGGCTTTCGTCAATCCCGGAAAAGTCACAGCACAAGCCCTGCATCGAGCGTGAGGGCTCCCAGGAGCGTTTCCGGGCTTTCGAAGCAAATCGAAAGCCCCTTTTGACGAACCAGGAATGACTCTGGTGAGAAAAGCTTTTTCACTGTGGATTTCGCTGAGTACGCGGGGAAAAACAAAGGTGAGGCACATTGGCCTTGTGGGGGAGCACTCCTGCCAACCTCGAGATGTGGTCTTTCGCCATCGTGGGGTGGTGCCGGGTCGAACTGGCCCGAGGCCTCGTATTTGTCTCGCAAACCACAAGTGTAATAAAATGGTGGGAGCTCGGTGCCTGCCCAAAAAGTGGGGGTGGACCTTTGTGATCGCCTGTATGGACAGGCCTTGTTGTCACTCGATGTAGGGTTGCCTCTCCCGAAAGGCACAGCGGGATTATGCCTGTGGAATCGTGAAATCTTGGCGTACAGGAGGTGGAACCATGCCAGCCCCGATTTCACATTCCCGTCGCTTGGAAATCGTTGAGCGTAAAGAAAAGATGGCGGGTTGATGGGCGGAGTAGTGGAGGGCAGGTAGGTTTCGCGATGGCAGAGGTGATTCGATCGCTACTTTGGAAGCACTGACATGAGCATCCCTTTCAAAAAATGGCAACTGCATGAACCCGCTCCGCCAGATTTGGTTCGGAGGATTCCGCACATTTCCCCGCTGGCAGTGCAGGTGCTCTACAATCGAGGCCTGCGCGATCCCCACAGCATTGAGGTGTTCTGGGAAAATCGATTCGACTTCGACAATCCATACAGGCTCGAGGACCTGCCCGATGCTGTACAGCGGATACGTCTGGCGATACGCCGCCGGGAGTGCATTGCTGTGTATGGGGATTTCGATGTGGACGGCGTCACATCCTTGGTAGTTCTTTCCAAAGTACTGGATGCCCTGGGCGCGAGGTACATCTCTTACATTCCCCACAGGATAGATGAAGGTTACGGCCTGAACAAGCGGGCAATAAAACTACTCCATGACAAGGGATGTAACCTCCTGGTTACAGTGGACTGCGGCATCCGTTCGGTGGAGGAAGTGGCATATGCCCGACACCTGGGGATAGACGTGGTGCTGACGGACCACCACTCTGTCGGTGCGGAGCTGCCGCCTGCAAATGCAGTAGTAAACCCGAAGCGAGAGGACGATCGCTATCCATTCAAGGATCTGGCAGGCGTCGGCGTGAGCTACAAGTTGGCCCAGGGCTTGCTTCGTGCCGAACGCAACGTGCCACTGCGCAGAGGGAAAGCCGGCCTTGAGGAGGAGGATTTGCTCGACCTGGTGGCTCTGGGCACGGTGGCGGACATAGTCCCGCTTCTGGGGGAAAACCGGTACCTGGTGACGAAAGGCCTGGAACGATTGAACGACCCGCATCGCCCTGGTCTCCTGGCCATGATGCAGGAAGCGGGAGTGAAGCCGGGTCAGGTTACTGCTATGACCATCGGGTTCGTCCTGGGGCCGAGGCTGAACGCTGCCGGGAGGCTCAGCACAGCCCGTCTGAGCTACGAGCTTCTCTACACAGAACGGATGGAGAGAGCGGTCGAACTGGCGGCGCAACTTGGAAACCTCAACCATCAACGTCAGGAGAAAACTAGAAGATCCACAGACAAAGCCAGAGAGCAAGTCGTAGAAGGTGATACGAGCGCTCCAATCCTTCTCATAAGCTCGCCGGAGTTCCATCGCGGGATCGTGGGCCTCATCGCCAGCAGGCTGGTGGAGGAGTTCTACCGGCCGGTGCTGGTCGCCCGCCAGGAGGAAACATTCACTTACGGTTCCGCCCGCAGCATACCGGCATTCCACATCACCCATGCCCTGGATCGGGTGAGGCATTTGCTGCACCGGTACGGCGGGCATGCTGCAGCGGCAGGGTTCACCGTCCGCACGGATCGGCTCGACGATTTGAGGGATGCCCTGGTGGCCGTCGCCGAGGAGGAGTATTCAGAGGAAAAATGGACCCCGAAGATGCAGATAGATGCCCCTTTGCCTTTCCCTACCATCGACTTCGATCTGTACCAGGAGATGGCAAGAATGGAACCTTTCGGCGAAGGGAACCCCCAACCAGTTTTCTGCACCGGGAACGTGCGCATTCTGAGTGCCAGGCCTGTAGGCAAAGATGGAGCTCATCTGAAGTTGCTCCTGGAGCAGCAGGGCGTGCGGATGAGTGCGATTGCCTTCAGGTGGGGGGAGCTGGCCGACCAGATTCCAACCGTGGCGGATGTGGCGTTCAACCTCTCCCTGAACGAGTGGAACGGGAAACGCGCTCTGGAACTCCTCGTCCTGGATATTCAGCCCGCCGGACGCGGGTGCACCAGAGGCTGACCAATCGGCGTCTGGCAAATTTGTTTTCCCGAATCTTGACAGGGGGCTACGTTTTGGTATACTTTCGCCGCTGTCTATCTGTGTACACGACAAGCTATCGGGCCTCCGAAGCAGATCGAAGGCCTGTGACCGTTCCTGTAGCTCTTTCGACGCATCTGAGGACTGGTACGGCTCATCGCTTGGTGTTGGTGGACGCCGAAGGTGGCCCAGTGGGAATCCTGGAGACTTACGGGTCCCCAGGAATTACTTTGTTTTCCCGCTATCGCAAAGAATTTGACGCTTGTGGGCTTCGTCGGTTATAATTCGATGAATAAGCCGACGTAGCTCAATCGGCAGAGCATCCGCCTTGTAAGCGGACGGTTGTCGGTTCAAGTCCGACCGTCGGCTTAGGAAATGGAGCAGGGGTCGGTGTCCCGAGTGGCAAAGGGGGCGGACTGTAAATCCGCTGGCTGACGCCTTCGCAGGTTCGAGTCCTGCCCGGCCCACTACGAGCCCACGTAGCTCAGTCGGTAGAGCAACGCCTTGGTAAGGCGTAGGTCATCGGTTCAAGTCCGATCGTGGGCTCCATGAAAATGTTCGAATACGCTTTTATGATCATGCAGATGGTCAAGGAACACACCAGAAGGAGGAGCAATCGTGGCGAAGAAGCATTTTGAGAGGACGAAGCCCCATGTGAATGTGGGGACGATAGGTCACATTGACCATGGTAAGACGACGCTGACGGCGGCGATCACGAAAGTGCTGAGCATGAAAGGGTGGGCGGAGTACACGCCATTTGAGGAG
>WFSD01000366.1 GCA_015486235.1 Anaerolineae bacterium | reverse complement strand
GCTGTCCTCTCACCTCACTCTTTCTCCAGTTCCTCCCGCAGGGCCTCAAAGTAGTCGAGGGATTCCGGGTTGGTGAGCGCATCTCGGTTGGTCACCGGGCGCCCGTTGATGATGTTGTTGACGGCAATTTCCACTTTCTTCGTGCTGAAAGTGTATGGGATGTCGGGTGCCTGGATGATCCTGGCAGGCACGTGGTGTGGCGATGCTTTCTCCCGAAGCTCTCTTCGGATCTTCGCCTTCAATTCGTCAGTCAGGGCAACACCCTCTGCCAGTTTGACGAAAAGGATCACTCGCTGGTCGCCGTGCCAGTTCTGGCCGACGGCCAGGCTGTCCACCACTTCGGGCAACTGCTCCACCACGTTGTAGATCTCCGCTGTGCCAATGCGCACCCCCGACGGCTTGAGTGTGGCATCCGACCGCCCCAGGAACGTGATGCCTCCCGTATCGCTGTGCATGAGGATGTAGTCCCCGTGCCGCCAGACCCGCTTCTGGGGATAATATCGGAAGTAAGCGTTCAGGTAGCGTTCGTCGTCCGGGTCGTTCCAGAAATAGAGCGGCATGGAAGGCGAGGGTGCCTCGCACACCAGTTCACCCACACGATCCCACACAGGGTTGGCCTGATCATCGTATGCTTTCACTTTCATTCCCAGGGCTGGCCCCTGAAGCTCGCTGGTGTACACCGGGCTGATTGGGTTGCCTGCGGCGAAACAACCGTTGATGTCGGTGCCGCCGGAAATGGAATTCAGGTGCAAACTATGTTTGATTGCCTGGTACACGTACTCGAATCCCTCCGGGGAAAGGACGGATCCGGTCTGTGAGATCTCTCTCAGCGTGGAGAGGTCGAAATCCTCACCAGGGCGGACGCCTTCTTTCATCAGATAGTGGATGTAGGTAGCGCTGGTGCCGAAAATGGTGATTCCCAATTCCTCCACCAACCGCCACATGTTCCGGGCATCTGGATAGTTGGGGTTCCCGTCGTAGAGGACGATAGTCGCGCCGACGCCAAGAGAGCTGATCAGCCAGTTCCACATCATCCAGCTCGGGGACGTGATGTAGAGGATGCGGTCTTCTCGCTTCAGGTCTGTATGCAGGATCAACTCCTTCAGGTGGTTGATGAGCACGCCAGCCGCGCCCTGCACCATCGCCTTGGGTTTTCCCGTGGTGCCGGAGGAGAACATGATGTAGAGAGGCTGATCTGCCGGGACCTGCTCGAACTTCATCTCGCCGGGTGGCTCCTGGGCCAAAATGTCCGTGTAGCAGACCGCGTGGGGGATTGCACTGAGGTCGGGAGCGTCCTCGGCGTAAGGCACGACAATCACGTGCCGCAGTGACGGGATTCTCCCGGAGACCTCGGCCGCTTTGGCACGGGTATCGAAACGCCGCCCTTTGTAGAGATAGCCATCCACGGCGAACATGATCACCGGCTCCAGCTGACCCAGCCTGTCCAGGGCCGCCTGTGCGCCCAGGTCTGGGGCGCAGGAAGCCCACGTTGCGCCCAGGCTCGTCGCGGCCAGCATTGCGATGGGGGTCTCGATAATGTTGGGCATGTAGCCGACGACCCGATCGCCTGCCTGCACCCCGGCATTGCGCAGGAAGCGCGTTACCTGGGATACACGCTGATAGAGCTCATCGTAAGTCATCGCGCGTTCCAGGCCATCTTCCCGCCGGAAAACGAATGCCAGGTGCGAGTCCCGATAGCGGAGCAGATTCTCCGCGAAATTGAGCCTGGCCCCAACGAACCAACTGGCCCCGGGGAACCGGTTCAGATCGTCCACCACCTGAGTGTATGGCTGCGACACCCGCACATCCGCGAAGTCCCACATGCTTGCCCAGAAGTCCGGGATGTGTACCACGGACCAATCGTACAGCTCCCGATAGGTGCTAAATTTGGTGCCGAAGCGCGCGTTGACATGCCGAATAAAGTGGGTGATATTGGCTCGAGACTTCTGCTCTTCTGAGGGGATCCACAAGGGTTCTTTCATAATTGCCTCCTTGCAATCTGATTGGACTTTTGACAAAGCGGAAACGGAGCTTTCTGGGGCTTCACGCCTGGCACATGACTGGGAAGAAAAGGTACATCTTGTGGTCGGGCTCCGCCCGACTACAAGATGTACTACTCCTTCTTTCCTGCCTTCAAGGCGAAAAACTCAGCCTGGCAGGACAGCCCGATTGTCAAAAGTCCAAAATCTGAAATGCATATGACGATGCACTAAATGCGGGGACGTGGAGCAGGCCTAAGTC
>WFSD01000365.1 GCA_015486235.1 Anaerolineae bacterium | reverse complement strand
GGCAGATGCCATGGCGGACATTCGAGCTTAACACCCACACTTTGCTCAACGTCCTCACAGCGGTGGACGACCTGTCGCTCCGAGTTACGGTTCTCGTGGTGGGTTCCAACGAGGAGTATGGCCTGGTCCAACCGGAGGAACTCCCCCTGAATGAGTCAGTCCCTTTCCGGCCGCTCAACCCCTACGGCGTAAGCAAAGTGGCGCAGGACATGCTCGGCTTGCAATTTTACCAAAGCAACAGGGTTCGGACGATACGTGTCAGACCGTTCAACCACATAGGGCCGCGCCAGCGGCCGAATTTTGTTGTTTCAGCGTTTGCCCTCCAGATCGCGCGGATAGAAGCAGGCCTGCAGCCGCCGCAGATTCGGGTCGGGAATCTCTCGGCGAAGCGGGATTTCACCGATGTTCGGGATATGGTGAAAGCGTACTGGCTGGCGCTCACCAAAGGGGTGCCCGGGGAGGTGTACAACCTGGGCTCCGGCGAGCCGCATTCCATCCAGGAAGTGCTGGATCTGCTGCTGTCGGAGAGCAAGATGCCGATTCGGGTGAGCCAGGACCTCGCGAGAATGCGGCCTGCGGATGTGCCAGAGACCCGGTGCGATGCCAGCAAATTCCGGAACCTGACCGGCTGGAGCCCTACTATCCCTTTCCATCAGAGTGTCATGGACACGTTGAACTACTGGCGGGAGCAGGTACGGGAGGGTACCGTGGTTCACGGGTAGAGCTTCATGAAGCATAACAGAGGAGAAGCATGAGCAAAAAAAGAGCTTTGATAACCGGTGTAACGGGTCAAGATGGCTCGTACCTGGCTGAGTTCCTGCTGGAGCAGGGATATGAAGTAATCGGCATGGTCCGCCGGACTAGCACTATCAATTTCGATAGGATACACCATATCCAGGACAAGATCATCATCGCCCAGGGCGATTTGCTGGACCAGTCTTCCATCATGGATATAATCCGTGAGCACCATCCCCACGAGGTGTACAACCTGGCGGCTCAATCTTTCGTTCCTACATCGTGGCGCCAGCCGGTGCTCACCGGCGAGTTCACTGCGTTGGGCGTTACGAGGGTGTTGGAGGCGATCCGGTTGGTGGACCCGGGAATCCGTTTCTACCAGGCATCCAGCAGCGAGATGTTCGGCAAGGTGCGGGAGGTGCCACAGAAAGAGACCACCCCGTTCTACCCTCGCAGTCCTTATGGGGTTGCAAAAGTGTACGGGCACTGGATCACGATCAACTACAGGGAAAGCTACGGCATTTTCGCCGTGTCCGGTATACTCTTCAACCACGAATCCCCAAGGCGGGGGCTGGAGTTCGTGAGCCACAAGGTTACCTACGGCGCGGCGAAGATCAAGCTTGGGCTGGCGAAAGAGCTCCGTCTTGGGAATCTGGATGCCAAGCGAGACTGGGGCTATGCCGGTGATTATGTCAGGGCCATGTGGATGATGCTCCAGCAGCCGGAACCGGGAAATTTCGTCATAGCCACAGGACAGACCCACTCGGTCCGGGAGCTGTGTGAGGTAGCATTTGGGTACCTGGGGTTGGACTACAGGGATTACGTGGTAACCGACCCGCGCTTCTATCGGCCGGCAGAGGTGGACCGACTGGTGGGGGACGCCAGCAAGGCCAAGAGAGTGCTCGGCTGGGAACCTGAGGTGAGCTTCGAAGAACTCATCAAGATGATGGTCGATGCCGACATCAAGGCGCTGAGAGAGGAGCGAAGGCTTTAGGATGACACGATATCGGACATCAAGGAGATCGACATGAGCGACATAAAGTTCGGTACGGATGGGTGGAGGGGTAGGATTGCCGAGGACTACACTTTTGACAATGTCAGGCGCTGTGCCCAGGGGTTTGCGACCTATCTCGGGGAGGAAGGGTTTGAAGGTGCCAGGGTGGTCGTCGGGTACGACCGCAGGTTTGCCTCGGAGGATTTTGCCGCCGTGGCGGCGGAAGTGCTGGCGGGCAACGGATTCCATGTGCTCCTGACCCAGGGAGCCACGCCCACGCCGGTGATTTCGTATAGCGCTGTAGCCAACAAAGCTGCTGGGGCAGTCAATATCACAGCAAGTCACAACCCGCCCAGCGACAATGGCTTCAAAGTAAGAGACATCCACGGCGGGGCGGTGGATCCCATGGGCCTGAAGCGGATCGAAGCCGCTATTCCCGACACCATGGAGGGCGTGAGAAATGTCCCTTTGGAGAAAGCGCTGAAGGAGGGGAGCATCGAGTACCTCGACCCGGTGCCGGTGTATGTAGAACATCTGAAAGACCTCGTGGACATGGAGAAAATAAAGGAAGCCGGGCTGAAGATCGTCCATGATCCCATGTGGGGTAATGGCATTGGCTGGTTTGACCAGATCACATTGAAAGGTGGCACAAACCACTTCGTTGCGATCCACAATGTCCGAAACCCAATCTTCCCCGGGATGAAGCGCCCGGAGCCGATCCCGCCCAATATCGACGAGGCGATGGAGAAAGTGAAAGAGGTCGGGGCGGATATCGGCATCGTCAATGACGGCGACGCCGACCGGATTGGGTTCATAGACGAGCACGGCAGGTTCGTGGATCAGCTTCGCTCCTACGCTTTGCTGACGTACTACATGCTGGAGGTTCGGGGTGAGCGGGGCCCCATTGTCAAAACCATATCCACCACATCGATGCTGAACAAACTTGGCGAGATTTACGGTGTGCCGGTGTACGAGACTGGAGTGGGGTTCAAGTACGTGGCACCGAAGATGGTAGAAGTGGATGCGATGATTGGCGGCGAGGAGAGCGGCGGCTACGCTTTCCGACGCAATGTGCCAGAGCGAGATGGCATTCTGGCAGGTCTCTACATGCTCGACTTTATGCTGAGCACTGGCAAGACCCCATCTCAGCTCATCGAGCAGTTGTTCGAGTTGGTCGGGCCCCACTACTATAACCGGATCGACGTGCGGTTTCCCAACGAGAAGCGCCCAGAGACCAAAGCCCGCATGGACGCCGCCAGACCGGATAAGATCGCGGGCCTGAAAGTTGTGGGGATCAACACTCTCGACGGCTACAAGTTCGGGATGGAGGACGGCGGCTGGTTGCTGGTGCGCTTCTCCGGCACCGAGCCGATAATCCGGGTTTACACCGAGACTACAAGAGAGGATCTGGTGCAGACGATTCTGGAGGAAGGTTTGCGGATCGCAGGGCTGAAAGAGAGTTAGCCGTCCATTGGGGCTGGCACGCTGTTCTCCAATGGATTACTGGAGCGAAGATGTTGATAGACACTCACTGCCACCTGGATTTGTCCTGGTTCGACGAGGATCGCGAAGAAGTGATCCAGCGGGCAGAAGGAGTAGGGATCAAAGTTATTGTCGACCCATCTACAGACCTGGAAGGGGCCAGACGCGTACTTGCTCTGGCGGAAAAGCATCGGCAGGTGTATGCCGCGGTCGGTGTGCACCCCAATGACTGCCAGAGTTACGACGAGAGCACGTGGAAGCGGTTGTGGACGATGGCCGGGCACCCGAGAGTCGTGGCAATTGGGGAGATTGGGCTGGACTATTACCG
>WFSD01000364.1 GCA_015486235.1 Anaerolineae bacterium | reverse complement strand
GGCGTTTGAGGGAAAATTTGTTCCTCAGGACCCTAGCGATGAACCAGTGAAGGTGCTGCTTGAACGCATACGTGCAGGAGAGACCGAGATACAGGATTTGCCGTTGTTCCAGCGGTAGTGGTAGGGACGTAGTAGCGCCGCGACTTATTGCGGACAACGAAACAAGACAATATACTGGGTAAATGAAAGGTGTCTTGTGTTGGGGCTTAGAGAGAGGGGGAAAAGCAAATAATGCTATTCGATTATTTTAATCCCACGGAGTACTTTGTGGAACACTTGCATTTCAATCGCCAGAGAACAACCTACGTAGGCCAAGGGGTCCTGACCTGGCATCCCCAAGAGGGTTTTGATCTTAAAGCACGAGTGAGCACAAAAGAATCCAGCAATACGCCCATGAAAAGGGTATTGCGTTCTATTGAGATACAGAGAAGGACGCTTGTACGTCTTCGACTGTACGATGGCGGCACGCGGGCAGTGCTGCCATTGGGTTCAGTGAACGAGTTGCAATTGTCTGATGGAATTCTGTCAGAGAAATTCTCACGAGCGCTTTTCATTCAGCCGGCATTGATACGACGTCGAGATTCGTGGAGGGGAGAGGCTTTGTTCGAGTATGCAGAACCAATGATGCTGCCGGATGTTGTGCTTGTTGAGACCAAAGTGCGAGGAACACCGTTGGGGGAAGAGCATTCCTTGGGAGGGTTGTATTTCAAAAAGCAGGATGGAATGAGCGTGATAGCCCGCACTCGAAAAGAACAGCGACTCATAGAAGTATCTTGGGTACTGCCAGCTGCGAAATGGACGAAACGCTCCTGTTGGGAATATGCAGATGGGATCCGCTATGCTTTGTCTGTTCTGAGTGGACAAGTGATACAAATGAAGTATAGAGAAGTGCATAGACATGGCAGGATCTACCAGGAGATCATCAGCAACCCTGCTCCTTTTAGCCTTAGTGTGATATTTCGCCTGTTTGACGACTGGCGATTGGAACGCGGTAAGGTACTGTATTTGGCGGATTTTTTCTCCCGATCAAACGATCGTTCGAATGTAGCGCGTCGTATACTCATGCAAGTAGCGGAAGCATCTCGTCAACATACAGTTGCCGGAAGAGCTCTACTCCTGTCCACAATTTTGGAAGCGGTACTGCGTACCATATATAAGAAGCCTTTCGACCCTGATCAGACAAAGAAAAGTATTAACATTGATTACTTTTTAAAGAAATTCCGCGCGGAATATCTTGAACTAGAACAGCACGGGAAGCGGTGGCGTCGGATTATTAACGAGGTGCTGGATGCATATAAGCGCCTGAGGCACCGTTACGCTCATCCTGACTGGCTGTCTTCTCCCGGAGGCACACTTTCAAGAGAGGAGATGGAACGTACACTAAATGACTTGGTTCTTCTTAGCCGATTCTATGGATATATAATTCTGGGGTTGGCAGGCATCAAGGTAGATGAACCGGTGCTCCCTGCGCCCATAAAAGACTGGAAGCCTTTGGTGACTGTTACAAAATGGGGGGAGTGAGGAGAATACTATGCTAAAACCTATTTGCATGGGATTTCTTGAATGCGGATTTCTGATCATATCCAAGCGTGTCCGCGGAATCGTTGGGATTGTGGAATGTGCGAGGAACAGTGACCAGACGGCATCTGCTACTGCATGGTACATAATACAAGCGTTGCCACCCACTGAGGTGCAACTATGACCACACCCAGCACCTCCACCATCGTCCAGCGCGTCTGGAACTACTGCAACGTCCTGCGGGACGATGGCGTTTCCTACGGCGACTACCTGGAACAGTTGACGTACCTGCTGTTCCTGAAGATGGATTACGAGCGCTCCCAACTCTTGGGCGAGACCGGCGCCATCCCACCCGAATACAACTGGGCCAGCCTGCGCACCCTGGAAGGCCCGGAACTGGAAGGCCACTACCGCAACACTTTGACTGAACTGGGCCACCGCCGCGGCCTCATCGGCTGCATCTTCCGCAAAGCGCAGAACAAAATCCAGGATCCGGCCAAACTACGCCGCCTCATTGACCTAATTGATGGAGAAACCTGGACCGGACTGGGTGTGGATGTCAAGGGAGCCATCTACGAGGGCTTGCTGGAAAAGCACGCCCAGGACGTCAAATCGGGAGCGGGTCAGTATTTCACCCCACGACCTCTCATCAAAGCCATCGTGGAGGTCATGCGTCCCAAACCCGGTATTACCATCGTGGACCCGGCTGCTGGCACCGGCGGCTTTCTGCTGGCCGCGTACAACCACATTCTTACACGTTATGAACTGGACCGGGAGCAAAAGCGCTTTCTGGAAAACGAGGCATTGCACGGATGGGAAATCGTCAACGAAACCGCACGCCTGTGCATCATGAACCTGTACCTCCATGGCATCGGCCACGACCTGGACCGTTGCCCCATCCACGTGGCCGATAGCCTCGCCAAACACCCAGGGCAGTACTTCGAAATGGTGCTCACCAATCCGCCCTTCGGCAAGAAATCCAGCGTGACCTACGTGACCGACGAAGGCGAAATCCGCCGCGAATCACAGACTATCGTGCGGGACGATTTTTGGGTCTCTACCAGCAACAAGCAATTGAACTTCGTACAGCACGTGTTCACCTTGCTCAAGCAGCACGGCCGCGCAGCGGTCGTCGTTCCGGACAACGTCCTCTTCGAAGGAGGCGCGGGCGAGGTCGTGCGCCGCCGCCTACTCCAGCAGGCTGATGTGCACACCCTGCTCCGGCTGCCCACGGGCATTTTCTACGCCCAGGGTGTCAAGGCCAACGTTCTCTTCTTCGATCGCAAGCCTGCGCGCAAGGAGCCATGGACACGCGAACTGTGGGTCTATGACCTGCGCACCAACAAGCACTTCACCCTGAAACAAAGCCCTCTGACATTTGATGATTTGTCCGAGTTCATCGAGCTGTACAACCCGGAAAACCGCCACGCGCGCAAGCCCACGTGGGACCCGGAGGAGAACCCCCAGGGCCGGTGGCGCGCCTTCACATACGACGAACTCATAGGCCGGGATAAGGTGAACCTGGACATTTTCTGGTTGCGGGATGAGTCGCTTGAAGAGACCGCCAGCCTGCCCGATCCCGACGTGTTGGCCCAGGAAATTGTTGAGGATTTGGAAGCAGTTCTGGAGCAAATTCGTGCAGTAGCAAACGGTATAGGATCGGACCAAGAACCGTGAAATCTCGTGAACCGTCTGCCATGGCCTTCTTGGCGCTTCCTTTCGCCGAGCTCGCAGCCCAGGTTGAACGCTTTAGCGAGGGAGTCTTGTGAAGGCAACCCTTTCCGTGACCGAATTCTTCTCCCGGATAAGCCCGGCGCCTGGAAAGATTTCCGAGGAGCTCTGGGAGCCCTTTGCGCCAGCGCGTCACTACCTGCTGGAATGGCAGCACTACTGGCTCGAAGTCCCGGAAGCAACTCATCTCCAGGTGGGTGGCCAGCGCGTCGTGCCCGAACACGGAGCCTGGTTCCACGTCCGGTTCGAAAATGCCCTTGGCCTGACCACCCTGCAACCCTTCGCACACCGGAGTCCGCTCTGCAAATCCATCCCGCTGGTCGTGCTCTCTGACAAACTTCCGACTCCTCAGGCTTACTGGCGTTTCTTCCGGGATCTGGTGACCGACCTGTACCACCGGGCCATTCAAATGCCTTTCCATTACAGCGCACCGACTGGCATCGGGGTGAGTGAGGCCAACCGCCCGCCAGCGCCACTTTTCGTGTACCACTTCTTGCTCCAGCATGCGGCAGCGCTGCACCAAGCGCTGGCAGTCTTGTTGGCCCGACCCCACCGGGAATTGCACACTGTGGAAGACGAAGTGCCCCTGGGAGAGGCGAGTCAGGCTGATGCGGATACTCTGCTATCTGTTCTGCATCATCCGGAGGACTGGGTACCGGCACGCGGGATTCCGCTCGCAAGGGTCTTACAGGGGCACGCACCGCGGGAGGTGATCCAACGCTTTCCTGAGGAGACCACCGATACGGCCCCCAATCGCTTCATCGCCCATTTCCTGCGCCAACTCGTCCGGGCAGCCGAGGATCTTTTCCGCCAGCCCTGGTGGGCGGACGTACCCCAGGAGCGACGGGATCTACTCAGACGTCTGGTCGAAACTCTGCGCCACGCGCTCCACCATCCTGCCTTGGCCGAGGCCGGACCGATGCAACAGTTACCCCTACAATCTCAGGTGCTGCTGCGCCGCGAGGGGTACCGGGAATTGCTCCAGGCTTGGCGCTTGTTCCACCAGGCACGGCGTCCCCTCTTTGGAGCCGTGGAGCAGACCATCGAGGTTAGGGATGTGGCCACGCTCTATGAGTATTGGGTGTTCTTCGCTTTGGTGGAGGAAATTCAGATTCACCTGGAGACGGTGCCAAGGCTAAACCTGCGGTACAGTGCTATCGAGAAATTGGGCTGGCAGGCCGAGGCGATATTCCAAGGTCAGGGCAAGTTGATGTACAACAAGACCTGGCAGGGATACTCCGGGAAGCTGCGCCCGGACTACACCTGGGTGCGCGCGAGGAAGGAAGAAGTTGCCCTGGACGCCAAGTTCCGCCTGGAGCGTCCCCAGGAGGGCGAATCTCCCGAAAGCACAGCCCGGCGCGGGGACCTGGACAAAATGCACACTTACCGTGACGCGCTGGGAGTTCGGGCAGCAGTAGCCGTGTACCCGGGCGATACAGCAGCGTTCTACCCCGCGCCGCCGGAGACGCGCCGTCAAATTTCCCTGCGGGAGTTGCTGCTGGGAGATTGGCAGGGAATCGGAGCGCTACCCGTGCGCCCTGGCGCGATGACAGCCAAGACACAGTCGGAGGAGGCACAATGGATCTAGAACTGCTGACCACAAAAGCACAGGCTTTTGCTCAGAGACTGAATAACACGGGGGAACTGCGTCAGCATGTCGCCGACCACGAGCGGCGGATTGCCCGCGCACAGGAGCTATTGCGCCTGGAGCGGATACCGAAATGGACTGAGGACGATTTGCGGGATCTGTTTTTCGACACCGACGCGTTTTCGTTCTGGCGCAACAAGGATAGGCAGTTTCGGAATCGCTTAGAAAAGACGGGATTGAAAGGGTTTCAAGAAGCGTTCCTTGCCTTGATTCAAAAGGCGGAAAAGGGATTGACGCCAGAAGCGTTGGATCGGGCATTGAGCGTCAACGGCCTGGGAATCTTGTTAGTCACGGAATTACTGTGCTATCGCTTTCCTGATCGGTACTGGGTATATCACGAGAACACCCGCAAAACCCTGAAATACCTGGGAGAAGACATCAAACAAAGAGTGCCCAGGGGCGAAAAGTCTTCAGATGCGTATCTTTACTTTGCAGCTCGTGAGCCTATGGAACGAATTCTCCAGGCGATTCGCGACGCCGGGGTGGAAAATGCGGATTTTTCGGTGGTGGATATCTTCCTCTACGAACTCAGGCAGGCAGGGAAGAAAGAGTTGTCTCCTCGACCGCAAGGTAAGAAAGGGACGGTTGCCGATTCGGCCCGGGTCTGGATCTTCCAGGCCAATCCGAAGCGGTACGACCTGATCAATGGGCTCCGCAAACATCGGATCAACGACTGGGAGGTCAGGCGGTACAAACGAGAGATCCAACCAGGGGACCTCGTGTTGTTCTGGAAGGCTGGCGAACAGCGCGGGATTTACGGCCTCGGTAAGGTGGCGTCATCCTTGTATCGGAATACAAAGGGGGACGACGTGGTCGATGTGATCACCTTGGGCCGGCTAAAGGAGCCGATTTTGGGCGAAGCGCTAAAGCAGGACCCTATCCTGCGGGAGATGGACATTTTCCGCATCAAGCGCGGAACGAACTTTCGGGTCAGGGAGGAGGAATGGACAGCGCTGAAGCCAATGATTAGGGACATCATACCACCTGATCCGGATGCCATTGATGCACGTGCTCCCCGGGCTCAAGCTCACCCCAACGAACGGGTTAATCTCCGCGGGCAGGCGCTGGCCAATTTTCTCCAGCGAGCGTTCCGGCGCCAGGGGTTGCGCTTTACCCCTGAGCAAATCGCCACCTTCTACACTGCCCTGCAAACCAAAGGATTTGTCATCCTCAGCGGCATCAGCGGAACGGGGAAGACCAAACTGGCCCAACACTTCGCTGCCCTACTGCCGCAGCCAGTTACTCACTTGGGAGAAGACACCGTAGAAGATCGCCTGGCTCTCACTGTACAACCCTACATGTTGAAGTATGCCCGCCTGATTGTGCCCAAACGAGCCACCCGTTTCTTTACTCCGCCTGCACCAGGGGATACTGTTGAGGTACCAGTGAGTTTCAGAACGGAGCAAGAAACCTGTCGTTTCGTCCATGCAGCGTACGGAAGCAGCGATTATCTCTCCCTGTTGTTCCGTGGGAAGGCGCGCCTCTGGTTCACCGGCAATTTCCAGGAAGGCGACCTGCTCTACCTGGAACCACAGACGGACGCAGATGGTAATCTGAGCGGCATCCAGCTCCTGACTGCCGATGAAGTGACTTCGGAGGAAACCAGAGCCACGGGGCGCAACTGGCTTTTCATCCCCGTACGGCCTGATTGGCGGGACAGCAAGGCGCTGTTGGGCTACTACAATCCGCTTACGGGAACCTACCATTGGACTCCTTTCCTGCGGCTTGTTCTCCGGGCAGCACGCAGTTTCCGTGAGAAGGATGGCCTGGCCTGGTTCATCATCCTGGATGAGATGAACCTGGCCAGGGTAGAGTACTACCTGGGCGATTTACTGAGCATACTTGAATCGGGACGGGATGACGAAGGGTGGAGTCTGGAGCCTCTACGGTGTTCGTATCCCGAGGACGCCGAGGGTGATTTGCCGCCCCGCGAGATCACGCTCCCTCCAAATCTTTACATCATGGGTACTATCAACGTGGATGAAACCACTCATGCCATAAGCCCAAAGGTGCTCGATCGAGCTTTCACGATGGAACTCACCGAAGCGGACTTTTCTGCCTACCTGGGTGAGGAGTGCAAAGGGCTGGTGGAGGAGGACTTTGAAGAATCCCGCCAACCGCTGCTGGACAACTTCAGCCGGGGAGGTCAGTTTGTGCGCCTGGACAAAAAGGCTATTCAGGCTTTCGTGGAAAACCATCCCCAGGTACGAGAGTGGCTCAACACGCTAAATCAGTCGTTGCAGCCTTGCGAATTGCACTTCGGCTACCGCGTGTTCGACGAAATCGTAACTTTCCTGATCGCTTCGGAGGCCAATGGCCTCTTTGAGCCCATAGGCGGCTTGGAAGCCGCTCTGGACGCTGCAATACTGATGAAGGTACTGCCCAAGTTCCATGGCTCGCGGGGACGGCTGGAAGCCCCGCTTAAGGAAGTGTTAGCCTGGTGCGTAGATCCAGAACACCCGGATGCGAGTCAGGTGGACAACGAATTGGAGAAAGCATTGAACGCACACGGCGACCTCATTCACACCCTGAACGCCATGAGCGCCGCTCTTGAGCCGCGCTTCAAGCGCACGGCGGGAAAGGTTAAACGCATGTTGTGGCACCTGTACACCACAGGCTTTGCAGCGTTTTGACAGAGAGAAACCGCTCGATGAAGAGGATTGAGTCCTCCGTTGTGTGCAGATAGTTCAAAATTTTTTGCCCGGATGCACACAGGAGCCTCGACAAAGCCGTGCATCAACGAATGTCCTTTATCAACCGAGCGTTCCTATGGTATCATTCTCATTGACGAAACAACGGTTGAGATACCAGGCTTGAGGAGAAAAGGCTATGAGCGAAGAACGATTCTTTACGGCGGTAATAGAAAAGGACGGAGACTGGTTCGTGGCCCTCTGTCCTGAACTGGATATCGCCAGCCAGGGGAAAACGGTAGAAGAAGCCAGGAAAAACCTTGCCGAAGCGATAGAGTTGTTCCTGGAAACCGCATCACCTTCCGAGATAGAAGAGCGAATGCACCCCGAAGTTTTCATAACGCAAGTGGGAGTCTCCCTTGCCTAAGCTGAGAGTGCTTTCTGGCAGGGAAGTATGTGACATTCTTGCCGAGCACGGCTTCGAGGAAGTTCGCCGCCGTGGAAGTCATATCGTGATGCAAAAGAAAACAGGGGATAGCACCATAACCGTTCCGGTTCCCAACCACAAGGAACTGCGCCCCGGGACATTACGCTCCATCATCCGTCAATCCAGATTGCCACGATCGCTGTTCGAGACAGAGCAATAATCACAACCCCTCCACCATCTCCGCCACCTTGCTTTCGTCCGGGTGCAAATACCTCGCCGTGGTGGTGATGTTCTCGTGCCCAAGCAGGCGTGACAGCGTTGCCAGATCCACGCCATTTCGCAGCGCACGCGTGGCGTAAGTGTGCCTCAACGTGTGCGGCGTCACCTTCCGGTCTATCCCCGCCAGCCACGCAGCCTTCGACACAAGCCTCTGCACGTCCCTCGATGACATCCGATTCCCGGTCCTGCTCACGAAGAGCAAGTCGCCGCCGAACTCAGGCCGCACGTCCAGATACGCCTGCAACGCCCGCCTCGCCTGAAGCGGCAGCGGGACGGTGCGTTCCTTCAGTCCCTTCCCGGCTTTCACCTTCACCGAGCCTTTCCTGTGGTTCAACTCGATGTCGTCCAGCCGCAGGTTCACCACCTCGCTCACCCGCAGGCCGGCGCGGGCCATCACGTTCAGGATGGCGACGTTTCTCCTGTCCTGCCACGAATCCCCTTCCACAGCAGCCAGCATCCGCCCGAGCTCCCGCCCGTTCAGCGGCTCCACCGGGGGGATCACCCGCTTCATCCCTTTCACCCTCAACTCCCTGCCGTGGAACCTGGCGAGACCTTTCAGCGCGGCCAGCTTCTGATTCACCGTGGAAGCGCTCAGCCTGCGCACGGCAGCCAGGTACGACCGCCATTCCCTGGCCTCCTCGTCGGTGAGCATCGAAGCGTCCGGCTCCACGCCGTAGCTCCCCACGTACCACTTGCGGAAGCTTTCCAGCGCGGAAGCGTAATTCTTCCTTGTCTTCTCCCCGTTCAGGCTCTTCAGGAACGATTCCACCTGCTCGTTGAAAGTCATCTTTCTTCCTCCACCCGCATGAACGCCAGCATCTCCCGAACACGTCGGACGAACTCGCCCGGCCTTGTCACCTTCACTTTCGGATGGCCGGGGCGGTAATGCCGCAAATTGAATGTCACCAGCCATGGACAACCGGCCTTCAGCGCCGCCACCAGTATGGGCAGGTCTTTTGGATCCGCAAGCCCGGAATACTGCACAATCTCCTCCGGTGTTGGATCAGGGACCACCCTCAAGGAGCGGTTCACCAGCAACCGGAAAAGGGGGAGCGCCTGCGGCATTTTCGCTTCGAGATTGCGCTCCGCCTCGGTGATCACCTGCTCAGAAGCCACGGCGTCGATGAGGGTCAGTTCCCCGAGGCGGAGCACCAGCAGGCTGGCGCCGTACTCGCTTGGTGACGCCGATCCGGCAAAGAGCACGTCTGCATCCACGAAGACCCGGAGTTTAGGATTCTGCATCGCTCTGTCCATAGTGCTCTTCGACGTAGGCTTCCCGTTGCTTTCGCAATGCTTTCAACAATTCCTCCGTGGTCAGCCCCAGTTCGTTCCTGATTCGCTCTATCTCGCTGGCCAGTTCCGGGACGATGGGAGCCATGGG
>WFSD01000363.1 GCA_015486235.1 Anaerolineae bacterium | reverse complement strand
CTGCCCCGCATGCAGGACAGGCAGCGCAAAAAGTACATGCCAGCGCCACGATTAGACGTGGCGCTACCTTTGGAGAGAATCATGTGGAAAAAGATCGGATGTCTAGTATTGACATCCGATCTTTTTCCCCATGATTCCCTCCAAAGGTAGCGCCACGTCTAATCGTGGCGCTGGCATGTACTTTTTGCGCTGCCTGTCCTGCATGCGGGGCAGGCACGTCATCAGGGCACTAAATGTAGGTGGCATTGAAAAGGTCTACGGCCTGCTTCACGCTTAGACGCGCTCCTGCTCCTCCAGATTTGAACTACTGGTTCGTCAAGCGAAACATTGCAGGCACGGCTTCCGATCGAATTCTATCGAGACGGGGTGCCACCACTCGTGTTTATGGGTAGGCGAAGGCATTGCCTTCGCCTACCCAACTACCTACTGAAACGAGTTTGACAAGCCACTTTTCGGATGGATGCGTTTTACCCGGGCTGGAGGTCCGAATCGGCTCGCGTATTTGTAACTCGAAAAATTGATTCGGCAATCTCTCGGACCATGCCAGAAACCCGCTATTCGTGATTTCGTCTTCCTTCTGTTGTCTGTGAGGTTTTCCCAGTAACAGGGATGGCGAACGTGACAGTGGTGCCTTTTCCAGGGGCGCTGTCTATCCAAATATGTCCACCGTGTGCCTCCACGAGTTCTTTCGCTATGACGAGCCCCAAGCCGGTTCCACCACTCCGGCGGGCGTGCGATGGCTCGCCCAGGAAGAAACGGTCGAAAATGTGAGGTAAATCCTCCGGCGGGATGCCGGGGCCCGTATCCCTGACTGAGGCTGCTACCTGAAGTGGCCTTCCACCCAGGAGGCGGACGTTCACCTCGATTTTCCCACCGTCCGGCGTGTATCGCATGGCGTTGCTGATCAGATTATTGAGTATTTGCCTGAGGCGCTGCGGATCGCCTTGGATATGGGGCAGTCTGGGAGAAGTGGTCACGACGAGATCGATGCCCTTCTCGTCCGCCTGCGGTCCGAAGAAGTTTGCTGCCTGTTTTGCAATGTCGCCCAGGTCTACATCCTCTTTCTCCAGACGGAGATTACCGGTTTCCGCCAGGGATAGCTCGCGCAGATCGCTTACGAGCCGCTCCAGGAGGATGGTCTCTTCGTAGACTGGTGCCAGATTCTGCTGATTCGGCTCGTACACGCCATCCAGGATTGCCTCCAGGTTGCCCCTGATGACGCTCAGGGGGTTTCGGAGCTCATGGGCGATATCTGTCAGGAGCTTTCGACGCTGTGCTTCGTTGGCCTCCAGGGTTGAAGCCATTGTGTTGAAAGCTGCTTCCAAGTCCCCTATTTCATCGCTGGAGCTTACTTTCACTCTGCGGGAGAACTGCCCTTTGGCCACGTCGCGTGCCGCATTTACTAAAGAGCGGAGAGGACGAGCGATGAGGGACGATAGGACGCCGCCAAACAGCAGAGCCAGGACGAGTGCCAGCAGCGTAGAGGCAATCAACGAATGGTCCACGGACGCGAGGAATTGTGTTTCCAACTTGCCGATTCCTCGTATGTCGGGGATCAACACGATCAATTTGCCGACAGTCTTCCCATCTACAACTATGGGTATGGAGTCCTTCGTAATCGCTTTTTTCGGAGGTCGTATTACAGGTGGCACAGGCCTCAATGAATCCCACACGACCCGGCCATTCTCGTCCAGCAAAATCAAGTGCGTTTTGCTGAGAAGTATACCCTGCATGGGGGATCGCCTGAAAGGTGTCCCTGCGATCCTACGTCTGAAATCCTTCCCCACTTCGTTCCAGCTATGATGTTGTTTGTAATACGAGGTGAAGAATGGAAGCATCCGCTTGGCCTGCCTCTGTGCCAGCCTCTGGACGTAATCGGAGAATTCATGTCGCACAGCTTGATGGAGCCACGCGCTGGTGATGCTCGCCGACACGAGTACGACTACGACGAAAAGCACCGTCAGTTTCCATCTGATTGATATTTTCACACTGTCACTCCTCGGCGAACTTGTAGCCGACCCCGTGCACCGTCAAGATATACCGGGAGTTTCTGGGGGAATCGCCCAGATGTTTCCGCAGGTTCTTGATGTGAGCATCTATGGTGCGTTCGTATCCCTCGTAGGCATATCCTTGAAGCTGTTCCAGAAGCTGCAACCTGGTGAAAACCCTCCCCGGCTGATCCATGAGCGTGTGCAACAATTCAAATTCCGTGGGCGTGAGGGTTACCGGCTCCCCTCTGAGGGTTACGGTGTACGATTCGGGGTCCAGTTCTAAATCGCCAACGCGTATCGGGGTTTTTCTTCTGTCACCCTGCACTCTCCGTAGCACCGCCTTGACCCTGGCGACGACTTCCCTGGGTGAGAATGGCTTCGTTACGTAATCGTCGGCGCCCAGTTCCAGGCCGAGCACCCGATCGTCTTCGTCGATTCTGGCGGTCAACATGATGATGGGAGCGTCGCTTTCCTTCCGAACGATCTTGCATATCTCAAATCCATCCAGTTCCGGTAGCATCAGGTCCAGTATGACGAGATTTGGCTTCTCGTGCCTGAAAGCGGCCATGGCCTCCCTGCCATCATACGCCACGACGACCTGGAACCCGGCTTTCTCCAGGTACGCTCTTAGCAGTCGCACGATCCGCGGTTCGTCGTCTACAACCAGGATTTTGTCCATGGCTTGCTCCGATAGTAGTGCCACGGTTGGCCGTGGTACCCCGATTGATCCTATCAGCCAGGCTCCACTGCTAGAAGCACCGAAAGGAGTCGATCGTAGTCGTTTTTCATCAGTCTGGTGACTTCCTTCGTGGCGCGTTTGAGCCAGGCCATTTCTTTGCCCCGATTTTCGTACACTCGACGCACATGTGATGCCAGGAGTTGCTCCGGGGGGAGATCGCCCTGGTGGGCCAGGAGGATGCGGAAATATCCGAATTCTTCAGTAAAATCGATGATCTCCTCAGGTGTGCATCGGTAGATCGAGTAATGCAACGGCGGCGGCTGGGCTGGCAGGTGCCTGTACACGTGTCTTTCTTTATCGACATATCCTACCAGCACCGCCTCGAATACAGTCCGGAGGGTGTGCTCTAGCTGGGGGTGCTCTTTGTAGACATCCTCGTCGTGAACCGAGGGGGTGCTTCGCCGCGTGATCTGTCGCCCCGGGTCGAGGCTAACTGTGGTTCCGAAGCTTACCACGCCGTATATCCAGCCGGACGCGTCGGCGCCTTTCGCCTTTACCAGGCTCCCGAGAGGGGGGGGCTGGAGGAATGCGTCGCTCTCTGCTTTGATCTTTGTGCTGGTGGATTCGATTATCTCGCCAATTTGCCTTGTTCCTGGCATCACGTCCCCCGTATCCTTTTGCTTCTGTCTTTGTAGGAGCGGGTGAAGGGCAGTCCTTCGCTTTCCATGAGCCGCTCCAGCAATCGGTTGACCAGTCTTTTGTCCTCTGTGCTTATTACCGCCTGTTCATGGGCTTCCATGAGTGCAGGAGGATAGCCATCGCCGCGTTTGGCCTGGTCCATCAGCACGGCCTGCACGAAACCCATCGTCGCAGGGTCTTCTACCACCCATTCCGGCGCTTCGACCCTGGCGATCTCGCTTCCGACGTGCATGTAGAAAAACTGTATCCGGTG
>WFSD01000362.1 GCA_015486235.1 Anaerolineae bacterium | reverse complement strand
GCTTTAACCTTCTCCTATCCCGGGGCGAGGACAAGCATCGCTCCTACGCACCAGCAATAAGCAGCTTCAAGGGTGTCATGGCGGAGCGGACTAACAGTCCGCTCTACAAAATCCGCCATCTTGGGAGGCTTTCGTCAACCCCGGAAAACTCACAGAACAAGCCCTGCATGAGCGTGAGGGCTCCCAGGAGCGTTTCCGGGCCTTGATTTACTTCGAAAGCCCACGGAGGGAGGGGAGAGCGAAGCAAATTCTGGGGGCCCTACGGGCCCCCAGAAATTTACCTGCCTCTTGGGAGGCTTTCGTCAACCACGGAAAAATCACAGCACAAGCCCTGCATGAGCGCGACGGCTCCCAGGAGCGTTTCCGGGCTTCCGATTTGCTTCGAGAGCCCACGGAGGGAGCGCGGGAATTTGCGCTGTTTCATGCTGCTTGCTATAATTTCTCTGCTTTGGGCGAGTAGCTCAGTTGGTTAGAGCGCACGGTTCACATCCGTGAGGTCAGGGGTTCGAGTCCCTTCTCGCCCACTGAAAAAGCGGCCTTCCTGGAAGGCCGCTTTTTGGCTTCCTTTCAGTACCAGCGCGTGCGGGGGAGATGCGGCACCTGCTTTTTCTTGAGAACGGGCGCAAGCAGAAGACCTGTCGTAAAACCGCCGACATGCGCCCACCAGGCCACTCCTCCTGTCACTGCTGCGCCTGTGGAAATGGTCAGCGTACCGTTCAGAAGCTGCTCCAGGAACCATGCCCCCAACACCAGGATCGCTGGCACCGTAACGATCTCCAGATAGAAGAAAATCGGCACTGCCACGACGACCCCGCTGTGGGGATAGAACAGCAGGTAGGCTCCCAGCACTGCTGCGATCGCACCACTGGCGCCCAGCGTCGGGATGGTGGAATGGGAGTTCATGGCCACTTGCACCAGGCCTGCGACGACCCCACCCAGCAGGTAGAAAATCAGATAACGAAAATGTCCCATGGCATCTTCCACGTTGTCCCCGAATATCCAGAGGTAAAGCATGTTGCCACCGATGTGCATCCAGCCGCCATGCAGAAACTGGGCGGTAATGAGGGTCAGGAGAACCCACGGGTCCTGATGCCAGCGCACTATCCTCGCAGGAACAATCGCAAAGTGGGCAATGAAACTTTGCAGGCCGCTTCCAAGGCTCACCTCGAAGAGGAAAACAGCCACGTTCAGGATGATTATCGTGTAGTTCACGAAAGGAAAGCTCCTGTGGGGAGTAGTGTCGCTGATTGGTATCAATTCCGTCTCCTTATCATTTGGTGGTGCCCAAAGTAATGGGATGAGCTTGCCTTGCAAGGAAGCGAAGAAAGCCCTTTTGCCCTTACCCATCACCCCGGCTGCCCGCGGCGGCCTGCCCTTCTTTCCTCACCCATCGAATGGGCTAGAGAAGGATTGGGGTGGGTGAGGGCCGAGAGCCGTTCCGTCCCAACAGTTTCGAGCGCTACCTATCATTCGGCGTGTACTGGTCAGACGCATGATGACAGGCAAACGATCGGATCCCATCCCAGTATACCATGAACATGTCCGGGGAAAAACCTGCATCGGGGACAGGGTGTCCGGAGTAGACCCTGGGGGCCTGTAGAGCCCCCAGGGCCCCCAGATCTGTTGTCGGTCTCCACCAACCCCAACGGCGAGCCGTGTTCTGCCTCGGATGCCTCGAGGAGATCCCTGAAACGGCCTTGGGCTTCCAATTTGCTTCGAAACCCCGGGGAGACAGCAGGCTGGTACAGGTGTGATCGGGGTTGCGCTAATCCGCACGTTGGAGTAAACTCATCATAGCCGAGCGGTGCCTGGCAAGACCGTGAACATTGATTCACACGTCTATTTCGGAAGCATGATTTCGAAAAGGAAATTGGAAAAAAGGATGTCCGAAAAAGCAAGAGAATACGGCGCCATGATTTTGGAACCTGTAGCGGAGGCGCTTCACGAGATTGGGGTTACCCCTAACATGGTGACTGTGTCGGGGTTCGTCCTAACCCTGGGCGTGGCTGTGCTGGCTGCTGAAGGGATGTTCTTCTGGGCTGCCGTGTTGATGATCGTTGCGTCCGGCGCAGATGCCATAGATGGAACCCTGGCGAGAATGTCCGGGCAGGTGACAAAATTCGGGGCGTTCCTGGATTCCACGCTGGACAGGTCTGCCGAATCCATAACCTACATGGCACTGGCGTTTTATTACCTGCAGCACGGCTCCACATGGGAGGTCTTGCTTGCGTTCGTGGCGATCGTGGCTTCCCTACTGGTCAGTTACACCAGGGCCAGGGCCGAAGGTGTGAACATCGAGTGCAAAGTTGGGATTGGGACGCGTTTCGAGAGGATGCTCGTGCTCTTCCTGGGTCTGATCACGGGGTATGTGACATACGCTATAGCCATCGTCAGCGTGATAGCCGCCATTACCGTCTTGCAGAGGATGTTCCACGTGTGGAAAGCCAGCAACGACGACGCGGTCACTCAGTCGAAGGCAGGGTGACTACGGACAACGCCAGCCACGTCCCGTCTTCCCCTGGTATCACCGTTATCTGAGCGTTCTGCCCTACCTGCAGCGGTCCCCAGGTGGTGTCGAAAAATGTGTATTCCGTGACCTGGAATGGGATGCGGCGGGCGCTGCCAGAAGCAGGGTCGTACACCTTCAGCACCCATCTCTGAGGGTACTCCCCTGTTCCTACGACAGATAGCACTCCGGAGAAAGTGCTCACCTCCACCATGTATATTTCTTTCACCCAGATGGAACCATCGTTGAGAAGTGCCCCGTGGACGTACGCCGGAGCGCCCTGGACCGGTGTTCCCGCCACCTCGGCGGTGGGCGAAACACGGATGATCCTGCCGTCGACTTTCCAGAGATCTGCCTTGTTTCCCTCTCCAAATGGCGTGAGTGTTCCGCATAGCGTCACCTCTGGAGGCGTGTAGACCGAGAGCCGCACTGCGTGCAACCCATGATCCAGGTTTTCCAACCGCCCTTCGACCCAGGAACCGGTGGTGAGAACGCCCGCGTGTTCGTCCACCAGAGTTCCGGCATCCACCGTGGCGGTTATTGGGATTGCTGCAGTTGTGGTGATGTTTTCAGCGGCAAGCAGTCGCACCGCACCGTTCGAAAGGCCGACCACCAGGCCGCCTATGGGGAAAATGGAGTCAGGGGAAAACACGAATATCGTCCTGGCCAGAATGCTGAAGCTGCTCTGCTGTATCCCCTCCACCGATGCGAAGAGCCCGACGGAAGGCGTCATTCCTGCGATCGTGGTATTCTCGTCCAGTACTACTGTAAAATCCCCTACCCTCCACTTTCTGTCCTTTATCCTGGAGATGGCCCCTTCTATGGTCACCGTTTCCTCTCCGCCGGGTTGGATCACCTCGATCCTGAGAGCCAGGAACCTGCCGCTCAGCATCTCCGCTTCCACACGGGCCATGTCGCCCACTTCCGGATTGCCAACTATCTCGGTGGCAGAGTTCACGGATACCCAGGTACTGCCGATGAGCCAGGCATTGTCTGTGATCAGGTTTATCCTGCCTTGCAGCGAGACGCTGTCCGATGCTATCCTGTTGGATGCCGATGTCGGTACCCAAGCCAGGATCAGGATGATCAGGACGCTTGTCAGTGCGATCAGGCCTTTGTTCCTCATCTAACGATTGCCTCTCCAGCAGGTTGGCCATCCCCAAAAGATGGCTGAGGGCTCGCTGCCCTGAGCTCCCGCATTTCCCCGGGGGTGGCTGCAGGCATAGCCATAGGGGTTGCCGTTCTTCCGGCAGGTGTAGAGGTCTGGCCTGCCTCGGTTGGGTTGGCCGTCGGTGAAGGGGTAAGAGATGGCGCAGACTTTGTGGGCGTCTCAGTGGGCTCCGGCGTTGGGCTTGCCAGCACAATGATACGGACAGCTTCCACACTTCCATCGTCATTCTGCCAGCCATCCACTTGCGCCGTGTCTCCCACATGCGGCGTGCCATCTACCTGCGTGTCCGGGGTGATCTTGACGATGACGTTGCCCACCACCCACTCTCCGGAAGAGATAGAAGTAATCTGGTCCTCGAAAGTTACCTCTTCCCGCGTTCTGATGGTGATTTCTTTGGCCACCAGTGTGCCGTCGGGTTGGCGGATGGCCGTTACCAGGGCGAAGGCACCCACCACTGGGGTGCCATGGACAGATGCGGACGCCGGCACCAGAATCGTGCTTCCCCCCACGTTCCATTGTGCGCCCGAGATCGAAAGTATCTCCCCCTGCAGGTCGACCGTGACCGCTTTCGGCGATTTGGTTATTACGATTTTTCTGGCTAGCCAGCTTCCGTCCGATCTCTTGGTCGCCTCCACGATTGCCCAGCTCCCGATTTCTGCCTGAGCCCCCCGCTCAGTCCGTAGTTCCGTCTTTTCGGTGAGCACCACTTCCCGCCCGCCGACCTTCCACTCGGATTTGCTCACGGACTGGATGACGCCGGAAAAAACAACCCATATCACGCGTGGCGGCACTGGGGTGAGCGTCTCGGTAGGAGTCGCGGTCGCCGTGGGCGTGATGGTGTTCGTCGGCGTGGGAGATGGAGTACTGGTGGCCGCACGAGTAGCAGATGGTATTTTGGGCTTCTTAGGCGGTACAACAACAGGAGCAGATGTCGGGACGGCACTCGCTGTTGCAGTCGGGCTGGGTATGGGCGTGTACGTCGGGACGACGGTGTGAATGGCGGAGACTGCCACCTGTTTTACCGTCACTGTTTCAGCCAGCAGATGCCCCTTCCCATCGGCGCGAGCACGGACCCAGACGAATGCGCCTGATTCCAGCGTTCCTTCTATCCTGGTATGAGGGGTGATCAGCACGGTCACATCGCCTATCATGAAGCGATTGCCTGTAGCCTCGCCCACCGTCCCTTGCAGTCGCAGGGAGACTTTGCGCTTCAGGGCGACCTCTTTGGCCTCTCTCAGGCGCTCTTTCTGGATGCTCATCTTCAGCGCTTCCCTTTTCCCCTCATCCAGGGTCAGAGCTATCGTGACGCGCTCCTCCAGGCGCTTGACGGGGTATAGCGGGTCCCCCGGAAGGCTGCGGGCGGCCGCGGTGACGACGAAATGCCCTGCGGCGCTCACTAAAAAGATTGCCACGAGCAACGCCACGACAGCGGACCAGCGGAATTTGTGGAATGAAGGGAAAATGGAGGCAAACAAGAGGTGTCGCTCAGGCTTGTTTCTGAACTTCGCTGCTCCTGCCAGCAGCTTAGCGCGCCCGGATGCGGCAAGGGCAGGGTCCCTGGGCGGAACCGATTTCCCCACCATGCGGAGGTCCGCAGCAATCTGCAGCATATCCTTGAGCTCAGCCTCGTAGGCACGGAATAGAGGGGCGCTACACGCTTCTTGCGGTGAGCGACCTTTGCTCAGCTCCTCGAGACAAAGTTCAAACAGATCCTCTTTCTTCATAGTCGTTCCCGGCCCCGCGTTCACTTTTTCATCAGCTGTTGCAGTGCTCTGACAGCCCGGTATTGCAACGCTTTTACTGCCCCTTCAGTTTTCTCCATTATCTTGGACACCTCGGCAATGTTGTACCCTTCCAAGAATCGGAGGACTATCACCTGAGCCTGCTCCTCTGTCAGGGAGTGCAGGGCAATCTCTACCGCTTCCATATCCAGCTTTCTCTCGACTGTATCCATCAAACTATCGCCTCGCTGGGGCAAGTTGGGTGCTTTGTCCAACGACACTTGCATGACCTTGCTGGCGCGGCGGTAATGGTCGACTACCAGGTTATGAGCTATGCGATAGAGCCAGCTTCTAAAAGATGTGTGCCAGCCCCTGCCAGTCTGGATTGCCTCCAGCATCTTGAGGAACGTCTGAGCGGTGATATCCTCGGCCACTTCTGCGTTCCCGATCCGATGGTACACATACCGATATATCCGGTCGGAATAGAGGTCATATATCGACCCCAGCGCCGCAGAGTCGTTCTTCAGGGCCCGCTCCAGCAGCGCTTCCTCATTCACCTCGGTCGTCTCGGTCATCCCGTACAACTGGCTGCTCGCCATAACAGACGCTCTACCTCCAAAAAAATAACGCTCAATTCAATATTGCTATCCCTGACAGATGGTCCCTGATTTCGATTCGAAGTCTCACGAGTACAAATTTTGACTCCGCTGAAAAAGCTCTTTCACCGCGGCGGACCTTTTCCAGTGCAGCCAATTTTACCACAATAGGGAAGAGCAGAACAGGCATGTAGCAGCAATCCCAAATGTGCTGAACTTTGGACTTAAGTTCGGACATCATCTCTCCGCCGGGGTGAGATGAAAGCGAAGCCGACGACGGTTCAGGGGGCTCCTGGGGGCCCTACAGGCCCCCAGGATTTGCTTCGAAATCTACGTTACGCAAGGACGGAAGAGGGTGCTCCAGAGGCTGACATCTCCGCGTGGACTGTAATACCATCTGCTATGCTGCGTGCAATGAGGTGATCGATGAAATCCGCGATTTTTGTAGTGGCTATTTCCGCAGTTCCGCTCCCATCTCTGCTGTTCCCTCCGGCACGGCTGCAGAAGCGGTCATGTGGTCCGGTATCGATCTGATACAGCTGTGAAGCGTCGGGGCGAAGCGATCCAGGCGATAGGGCATGCTCTGTTCGGCGTTCAGGAACGCGTGGCGTTCCCGAACGCCTGCAGGTTATGGATTCCCCTGTTCCTTCAGCGCTTTCAGCACCCGTTCAGGGGTCATCGGTATCTCCCGCAGCCGGACTCCGGTAGCGTTCGCTATGGCGTTCGCCACCGCAGGCGCCACGCCGTCCAGGGGAAGCTCAGCGGCAGACTTGGCGCCCAGAGGCCCACTGGGTTCCACCGTCGGGATGAACGTCGTGACCATTTCCGGCATGTCCACGCTGGTGAAAATCCGATACTGGTTCACGTGAGGGTTCATCAAGTGCCCTTTGGGGCTGAACACCATCTCCTCCGAGAGTGCATAGCCCAGCCCCTGAGCCACGCCTCCCTCGATTTGCCCCTCGGCTCCGTTCAGGTTGATGACCTGGCCGATGTCCGCCACGGTGACGAATTTCTCCACCCGGACTTCTCCGGTCTCCGTATCCACCACCACCTGGGCGAATTGGGCTGCAAACGGTTGCGGGCAACGGTAGGACATGTGGGATGCGGTCGCCATGATCTGGTGCTGATCTACCATGTGCAGGCTCCGCATTGCGATCTCACGCAGCGTCACACTCCGACCGTCGGGGGCGGAAGCTTTCCGGTCTTCCAGATGGATCTGTTCGGCAGGCACTTCTAGCATTTCGGAAGCAACCTCCCTGATCTGATCGGCGACTTTCACTGCTGCTTTCTTCACAGCGCCGCCGGAGATGAAAGTGGTGCTGGATGCATACGCTCCCTTGTCGAACGGAACGAAATCGGTGTCCCCGGAGAAGACGATCACGTCCTCCGGGTAACATCCCAGGATCTCCGCCGCGATCTGGGCCATCACCGTGTCGGCACCGGTGCCGATGTCGACGCCGCCGTAGAGCAGGTTGAAGGATCCATCGTCGTTTATCTTGATGTAGGCGCCGCCCATGTCCAGGCCCGGGATTGCGGAACCATGGGCCACAACCGCCACCCCCATCCCTCGCCGGAGCCACGGCTTGCCAGGTACCTCGTGCCACTCCGGATCGTTGCGCTTCTCCCAGCCGATGATATCCGCTCCCGTAGAGGCGCATTGCTCCAGCGCCACCGATTCCACCGGATTCTCGTAGCCCTCTCGCCCTTCACCCAGCGGCTTCGCCAGGGCGAAGACGTCCCCTTCGCGCACCCAGTTCTTCCGGTATAGCTCCAAAACATCTACCCCCAGCTTCTGGGCAGCCTCATCTATGAGAGTGCCCAGCGCAAAATACCCTTCGGGGGCACCGTAGCCCCGGAACGCTCCGGCGGTGGGGTGGTTGGTGTAGGCGACCTCGCCGATGAAGCGCATGTTTTTGGTGCGCAGAAGCCCCAGGGTCTTGGAGCCGACATTGCTCAGGACGGTCAGGCCGTGAGCACCGTAAGCACCTGTGTCCCCAACGGCATGGAGCGAGACCGCCGTGATGGTGCCATCTTTCTTGAGCCCCATTTTCAGCCTGACGATGTAGGCGTGGCGTGCCCGCGTGCTTTCGAACTCCTCCTTTCGATCAAGCACCATGCGCACCGGTCGGCCTGTCTTGATGACTAGATGGGCCACCAAGTCGTCCAACACAGGGTCCTGCTTGCCGCCAAACCCGCCACCAAGCCTCGGCTTCACCACCTTGATCTGTTTTTCCGAGAGGCCAGTGGCCCAGGCCACGAGCCGTCGCACATGAAAAGGCACCTGGGTGCTGGATCGGAGCACCAGACGCCCGTCCTCGTCCCAGTAACCGATGACCGAGTGAGGTTCCATGGACACATGCTTCTGGAAAGGCTCCCGCACCTCCGTTTCCAGCACCAAATCGGCCTCGGCGAAGCCTTTTCCCACGTCGCCGGACTCCGCTTCTATCCTCGCGACGACATTGCGGGAAGGATCGTGGATGCCGGTGGAATCCGGCTCGTCGTGGATGATCGGCGCCCCCGGCTTCATTGCCTCCTCCGGATCGAAGACCGCGGGGAGCACTTCGTAGTCCACCTGGATCAGGTGGAGCGCCGCCTCGGCGATCTCCTCCGTCTCCGCGGCGACCACAGCGACCCTGTCGCCGAAGTATCGGACTTTGTTGTCCAGACTCACGAAGTCGGTGGGCGAAGGCGATGGGTGGGATTGACCGGCATTGTAAAAAGGGATTCTGGGCACATTCTTGTATGTCAGGACCGCATGAACCCCCGGCAACGCCTGTGCTTTGCTGGTGTCTATCTCTTTTATTCTGGCATGGGCGTGGGGGCTGGTCAGCATCCTGGCGTAAAGCATCCCGGGCAAGGTAAAATCATCGGTGTAGACCGGCTTCCCACGCACCATCTTTTCGGCGTCTATCTTCTTCACGCGCTTCCCGACAACCCGGAACTCCTCGTTCGGTGTCCCTTCCGGGTGTTCCGCCATGCGCAACATTTCCTCTATCGAATTGTAAGCCATGGCTCACGCTCCTTCCTTCATCTGAGCGATTACCTTCTTGACCGCTTTCTCCTGCTTCACGTAGCCGGTGCACCGGCAAAGGACACTGGACAGGGCATCCTTTATCTCTCCGTCGGATGGATCAGGATCCTCGTCCAAGAGCGATTTTGCCGTCAGAAGCATTGCCGGAGTGCAGTAGCCGCATTGGACAGCCCCTTCTTCGACGAATGCCTCCTGGAGCGGGTGTAACTTCGACCCGTCAGCCAGTCCCTCGGCAGTGGTGATGACGTGACCATCGGCCTGAGGAGCCAGCACCAGACACGACCGCACCGC
>WFSD01000361.1 GCA_015486235.1 Anaerolineae bacterium | reverse complement strand
TTCCATACTGTCAGGGGGTAACCTGCTTTCAAAATGTTCATTGCCATCGGGCTGCCCATGATCCCCAGACCGATAAATCCAACACGAGGTTTTTCTGCCATCCGTCCACCTCCTCGAAATATGTTCATCACAATTATACACCATGTGCCACAGGATTGGGTAGCACCCCCCTTAACCGGGAAAACGAAGCGATTCCTGAGGGTCCTACGGACCCTCAGGAATTTGCCTGCCCTTCAAAAGTTTTCTGTCAACCCCAGGAAAGTCACAGCAGAAGCCCTGTATCGAGCATGAGGGCTTCCAGGAGCACTTTTGGGCTTTCGATTTGCTTCGAAAGCCCTAACCAGATTTGGGATTGCCGAATCGGGTTTACACTACTTTTCAGAAGTACCCTGTTGATGATAAAATTGCCTCTTGCGAGGAAAACAGGAGGATGGGGAAGCCGATAATGGTAGAAGCCAATGGCTATGATGCCCTCGTAGTGTTCCAACCCTCGGGGCGGCGCACCAGGGTGCCCCCGGGTACGACGTTGCTGGACGCGGCCCGACAGGTGGGCGTGGAGATTGAATCTATCTGTGGGGGTGACATGGTCTGCGGAAAGTGCCGCGTTCTGGTCGAGGAGGGAAGGTTCGGGGAAGAAGGGATAACCTCTGACATGGGGCACCTTTCGCCGGTTACCGAGCGGGAGATGCGGCTCTTGCGGCGCGGGGGAACGCCTGTGAACGCCCGCCTAGCATGTGCGGCTAGAGTCCTCGACGACGTGGTGATAACCATCCCGCCGGAAAGCCGCGTCCACAAGCAGGTAGTCATCAAAGCTGCGGGGAAACGTCAGATTGTCACTGACCCCGCAGTTCGGCTGGCGTACATCCATCTTCCGGAGGCGGAACTGGAGGACAACACCTCCCTCTGGGATCGGGCGAGGCAGGCCCTGGCTTCCAGGTTCGGCTACAGCGGCCTGACCATTGACACGATGGCCCTGCGGGAACTTCCAAAAGCGTGGGCCAAGGGCCACGGCGGGATGACTTTCACCATCTGGCAGGAGCGGGAGGTTCTGCGGGTGCAGTCTGGCTTCCGGGATCGTCTCCTGGGTCTGGCGGTGGACATGGGAACGACGACAGTGGCTGGATACCTCTGCGATCTGAATGCCGGAGAGGTGCTGGCGGTTTATGGCCTCATGAACCCCCAGGTGGCCTACGGCGAGGACCTGATGTCCCGCATTAGCTACACCAACACCCACCCCGACGGGTTGGAGAAACTCCACAGGGTGGCCGTCGATGCTCTGACCGAGGTGGCATCGGAGACGGCGGGGAGCATCGGGCGTTCCCCGGAGGAGATCGTGGAGGTCGTCCTGGTCGGTAACTCGGTGATCCACCACCTGGCCCTGGAGCTGGATCCCCATTCCCTGGGTGAGGCACCTTTCGCACCAGTCACGAAGGATGCGGCAGATCTGAAAGCTCGCGATCTGGGGCTGAATGTGTCCCCCGGAGCTAACGTGCACGTGCTTCCCCTGGAGGGTGGACATGTGGGAGCGGACAACGTGGCAGTCGCGCTGGCGGAAGCACCTCACCAGCAGAGCGAGATCATGTTGATCCTGGACGTTGGCACTAACGGGGAGATATTGCTGGGAAACCGGGATCGGGTACTATCGGCCTCCAGCCCGACTGGGCCGGCGTTCGAAGGGGCTCAGATCACCCATGGGATGCGGGCTGCCCCCGGTGCAGTGGAGCGCGTCCGGATAGGGGACGCCACATGGGAGCCACGTTTCAAAGTCATCGGCGAGGACGTCTGGAGCAATCAGAAGATGCTGCCGGTCCAGGGCATTTGCGGCTCCGGCATCATCGAGGCGGTGGCAGAGCTTTTCGCGGCAGGCATCCTCCGGTCCGATGGCAGGTTCTCCGCCGACTGCAAGGGACACCCGCGCTGCCGAAAGAACGGCCGCACGTGGGAGTACGTGCTGGTGCGGGAGGACGAGAACACCCTGGGGCAGGAGATCGTCATTACCCAGGCTGACGTGCGGGCGATCCAGCTGGCGAAAGCCGCGATGTACGCCGGTGCGAAGCTACTGATGAACCGCCTCGGTGTGCATCGGGTGGACAAAGTGGTATTGGCGGGCGCTTTTGGGACCGTAATCAGTAAGGAACATGCCCTGCTCCTGGGCCTTTTCCCTGACGTTCCGCCGGGACGTGTGTACAGCGTGGGGAACGCTGCCGGGGACGGAGCCAGGATTGCCCTCCTGAATCGACAGAAGCGCCTGGAGGCCCAGGAACTGGCACGCTGGATCGAGTACGTGGAAATCGCCCTGGATCCCCTTTTCCAGGACGAATTCGTGGCGGCGATGCACTTCCCCCACATGCGGGATCCGTTTCCCCATGTGGAGGAGATATTGCTTGCACGCAGGAGGGAGAATTGAGCGAGGAGATAGATTTCAAAACGCTGCCGGACGAGGAGTTGCTGGAGCAGATGGGGGATGATCTCTACGACGGCCTGAGTGATGAGGTGGTCAAGGCTACGGAAGAGGCACTTTCCCGCGGTTTTTCCCCTCATAGAATATTGGGCGATGGCTTGATAGCGGGAATGGAGATAGTAGGGGAGGACTTCCGCGATGGCATTCTTTTCGTCCCGGAGGTGATGATGGCCGCCAACGCTATGAAAGCGGCCATGGAACTCCTGCGGCCTCTTCTTACCAAGACGAACGCCCCGAGAGTGGGCACCATGGTCATCGGCACAGTGAAAGGGGATATCCACGATATAGGAAAAAACCTGGTGGCGATGATGATGGAAGGTGCGGGATTCCAGGTGGTCAACCTCGGGATCAACACCCCGGCGGAGAAGTTCCTCCAGGCAGTCCGGGAGCACGGGGCTGACATTCTCGGTATGTCTGCCATGCTCACTACCACGATGCCGTACATGCAGGTGGTGATCCGAAAGCTGAAGGAGGAGGGGATGCGGGACGACGTGATCGTGATGGTGGGAGGGGCACCGCTGAACGAGGCTTTTGCCCAGGAAATCAGGGCAGATGCTTATGCTAAGGATGCAGGCACGGCGGTGCAGACTGCGAAGAAGCTGATGCTCCAGCGGAAGGAGGTGTAGCGGTGGCCCTCATCCTGCTGACCGACGATGACGGATATCAATCGCCGGGACTGGTGGCGCTATACGAGGCGATGACGAATCTGGGGGATGTCGCTGTCTTCGCCCCAGACCACAACTGGTCTGCCGCAGGGCACACCAAGACAATGCACAAGCCGCTGCGTGCCTGGGATGGGAAGCTGCCGAACGGCGCCAAAGCAACCATTACCACGGGCGCACCGTCTGACTGCGTTGCGATGGCGCTTCTGGGCCTGCTGCCGGAGCGTCCGGACCTGGTGGTCTCCGGGATCAATCTGGGGGCGAATCTGGGGTCCGACCTGACTTACTCCGGCACCGTGGCGGGCGCGATGGAGGCGGTCATCGGTGGCGTGACGGCTTTCTCCATTTCCATCGAGACCACCGACTCGGAGGCGGATTTCTCACTGGCGGCGACGGTTGCTGGCCGGCTGGGCGATCTGATCCTACGGATGGGGATGCCTCCGAATACTTTCCTGAATGTCAATGTGCCGAATCTGCCGCGCCAGGAAGTGCGGGGAATCCAGATCACCCGCCTGGGGCGGCGAATCTATCGGGATGTCCTCGTCCGCAGGATCGACCCCAAAGGGAGGCCGTACTACTGGATCGGCGGGGACGTGCCCACGGGGATACCGGAGGACGGCACTGACATCGGCGCGCTGGCGAACGGCTACATCTCCGTCACGCCGATCCGGATGGATATGACCGACTACCGGTTCATAGAATCCCTCCGCGATTGGCCGTTGTCCGAGGTGCTGGAGTCATGATCTTCCGCCCGGCGCCCGACGGCATGGCTTCGCAGCGGTGGGCCACTCTTCTCCTCCTGGCGGCGGTCACAGTGGGATCTCTGGTTGCGGCTTTTTCTCTGGGCTGGGACAGGGTGGCATTCCTGCTTCTGCTGTCCGGGCTGGTGCTGGCGATCCCAACGATTACCCTGGCGCTGCGCGTCTGTCGCCTGGCAACCCTGCGTTACCTGGTCGACCGAAACTCTATTGTGATTCGGGATTGTTTTGGCTCCATCGTGGTGCCGATGTGTTCCCTGGAGCGGGTGAAGATCGGCGGCAAGGCGACCCGCCCGTACCGACGGCACAGGCGCTGGCCCGTGCCGTTTTTCGGTATCGCTCCTGTGGATGGGCTGGGGTTCGTGTTCATGGCGGCCACCCTGCCGCCGGAGGAGCAAGTGTATTTGATCACCACCGCCGGAAGCTACGGGGTTTCGCCGAACGACGAGGATAGGTTCGTGCAGGCGGTTGAGGAGCGGTTCCGGCTTGGGCCGACGCGGGAGCTAGAGGGAGATATGGTGCCGAGGCGCTGGCGGGAATGGCTCCCATCGGGGATCTGTTTCTGGGTCGTGGTGGTGGGCGGCGGTGTTCTGTGGTTGTATCTGCTGGCACTTGATGTGTGGCAGGATCGTCGTCCCGGGACGTTTCTGCTAGGTGCCGGGGTGTTGTGGTTCGTCGATGCCCTTGTGGGCACCGTGTGGAGCAGGCGATCGCGGAAAGCAGCATGCGCCGTGTGGCTCGTGGCGCTGGCGGTGCTGATTCTGGCGTGGAGGGCGATGGGGTTGCACTGAAATCAGCGAATGGGCGAATCAAGCGAATCAGCGGTGAGACATTCCCCGGAGCGGTCCGTTTCGCTGATTCGCTCATTCGTTGATTCGCTGTGGCGGACTCTGCAGCAAGCACAAATCTGCAATGTCACGATACTCTGAATTTGAATGGGCTTTTCACGGGGGTGAGGATGTTTCTTTCGATAGTGATTCCGGCGTACAACGAGGAGGCCAGGTTGCCACAGACTCTGAGCCGGATATCTGATTTTTTGGGAAAGCATGCTTACGCCGCTGAGGTGCTGGTGGTGGAGAACGGCAGCACCGACAGGACCGCCGATATAGTGCGGGATTTCTCTAAAAACCACCCCCGATTCAGGCTGATTTCGATCAAGGAACGGGGCAAAGGGGTTGCTGTCAAGACGGGAATGCTGGCTGCGGAGGGGGAATACCGCTTCATTTGCGACGCCGATCTCTCGATGCCCATCGAGGAAGTGACCAAGTTCCTGCCGCCAGTGCTGACAGGGTACGACGTGGCGATAGCGAGCCGGGAGGCACCCGGAGCTCACAGATTCGACGAGCCACCGTATCGGCATCTGATGGGGCGCGTGTTCAATTTCATCGTGCGGGCGTTGGCCGTGCCAGGGTTTGCGGACACGCAATGCGGGTTCAAGTGCTTCACGGCGTCCGCCGCGGAGCAGGTCTTCCCGAAACAGACCATGAGCGGGTGGGGCTTCGATGTAGAAGTGCTCTTCATCGCCCTGCACCAGGGGCTGCGCGTGGTGGAGGTGCCGGTGGACTGGTATTACAAGGAAAACAGCCGGGTAAACCCCGTCAAAGACACTTTCAGCATGTTCTGGGAAGTGCTGAAAGTGCGTCTGAACGCTGTGAAAGGGCTGTACGATTGAGTGAAGGCTCACCGCCGAGAATGCAGAAGGGAGAGCCGACAGCCGGTGGCCGATAGCCGTCAGCTTTCATGAGCCCCGTTGTGGAGCAAGAGTCGCTATCGGCTCACGGCTATCAGGTGACGGCTTTCAGATTTCTCTGCGCTCTTCGCGTCCTCGGCGGTGAAGTTTTTTCGGTGCCGTCAAAGGCACAAACGGACGGAGTCTGCTTTGGACGACGGAATCCTGGTGGAAAAGGCCCGGAAGGGCGAAATCAGCGCGTTCAACCGCCTGGTACTCGAATACCAGGACCTGGCCTACAACGTCGCTTACCGGATCATGGGCAACGGCGACGACGCCGCCGATGCGGTCCAGGACAGCTTCGTGAAGGCGTATCAGCGCCTGCAGCAATTCCGGGGAGGTTCTTTCAAAGCATGGCTCCTACGGATAGTCACCAATACCTGCTATGATAAGCTCCGCTACCGCAAGCGCCGGCCGACTGTGCCCATTGAGGAGATTGCCGGCAATTCCTACCATCCCGCCCAACTACGTTCCGATGCATCCGGCCCGGAGGAGGTTGCATTGCAAATGGAGCGGGCGGAGACCATCCAGCAGGGCATTTCCATGTTGCCTCCGGATCAGCGGGTGGTGTTGGTGCTGTCTGACGTGGAGGGGTTCTCCTACCGGGAGATAGCGGAGATAGCACAAATCCCCATCGGCACCGTCAGGTCTCGACTGGCGCGCGCCAGGGGGAAGATGCGGAACTACCTGAAAGAAGAGGGCATTGTGTAACCGTTCAGGCTATACTGGCCACGGCGAGAACGCGAGAGTTCAGAACCAGCGAATGGGCGAATCAAGCGAATCAGCGAAAAGATTCCCCCGGATCGGTCCGTTTCGCTGATTCGGTCGTTCGTTGATTCGCTATGCGGGCTCTGCGGTGAGAATCACCTTGAACAGTTCCGGCCCCGTGCCGGGGCCGGAACCATCGGCGGCGGCGTGGCGTTTTGTATGTAAGACATCCGGATGGGGTTTGACACGTGGAAAAGGCAGACGGAGTTGACGAAGAGCTGTTGTCGGCGTACCTGGACGGTGAGGTGACGCCTCGCGAGCGGGCTATTGTCGAAGAGGCTCTGAAGCATGATAGGAGACTGGCAGCGTCCCTGGTGGAGTTGCGTGCGACCAAAGAAGCCGTAGCTGATCTGCCGCGTCTGCGGGCGCCTGGGAGTTTTGCGTTGCAGGCCATGCTCCCCGGGGAACGCCGATGGCTGCTGCTGGCGTGGCGCTGGGCGACTGTTGCAGTGGCATTCTTGCTGGTTGCCGTCGTCGGCTGGGGGTTGTTGTTTGTGCCGCGCGAGGCGGGTCGAAAAGGAGCAGTGCAGCCGGCCGCTCGACCCACAGGCGTCGTCGCGCGTGCGCCCGTTTCTCCTACGAAAGCTCCAAAGTTCAAAGCGCTGGCCGTCCCGGAAGGCGGTAGAGCGTTAGGGACCGCTCCCTTGCCAGCACCGACGCCCACATTGCTCCCGCCGACTGCTACGCCGGCCCTGGCTCCCGCGGAAGGAGGCCGAATGTACAGCGGTGTGTGGTGGTTCGTAGCAGCATTGGCAGCAATCCTGGGTGCGCTCCTGGCGCTGAAGCCAGGACAGGAAAAGTAAGAATCCCCAGTCCGGTGGCCGTCGCCGGGGAGCGAATGCCAAAGGCGCGGACACCTCCTCAGGACGCCCGCGCCATGATCGCTGCTGGTTGCTCGCAAAGGCAAGTCAGGCCGCAAATTCCCCTTTCTTGGCCTCTTCCAGTCGTCTTTCCATTTCCAATCTGCGCAGCTCCGCAGCACGTTTTCCTTCCTGGACGATCTCGTCGAGAAGGGCGCGCGCTTCTTGCTGGAGCTCGGAATCCTCAGGAGCCAGAATGGTGCCTACCAACACACCCACGGCACCGCCAAGCACTGCACCGCTCATAAATCCCAGCTTTCCCATTTTTACCTCCCTTAGGGTAGCCTACATCCAACCGTGGCCCTACTTAGAGTGGATGCCGTCACGCCAGATACCGTACTTCTGCTTCTGGCAGAGCAGCCGCCCACCTGGTCTTCACGATGGATCGCATTCAAGTGTGGAGCAGGCGCAGGCCTGTCCCGCGCCTTTCATCTAACGCGCAGACAACACGCCGGGCTCACACCTGGAACATCGAAAAGGTACCCGGCAGTCACCACGGGTTGAGTGTGGTGCTACCATCTGTACAATCATAGCAAAAAACCCCCCCGGTGACAAGTGGAATCGGCCGAGGGATTTCGAAGTAATTCCTGGGGGCCTAATTGCAGCTCAACAAATTGTCCTGACAATGCCGGATTTTCTTACTCAGAGACATCCGTGCTGTGTGAGCCGCCATCCTGCCGCTCACAACATTGTGCTGTGCCCATCGTTGAACCCGATAATGGGGTTGTATTGGATTTGCAGCACCGAATGAATTCGGTACTTGAGGCGCCTCTGGCGCCGACCAGGGCGTTGCCTGCGCGGAGGACGCTCTTTCGACGTAGGGACGTTCTGAGCGAGACCACGTCCTGTTCGGCGGGCGTTAGCCCGCCTTGAGAGCCGGATTCATCCGGTGGAGGCCAAAAAACATAACACCCCCTGGCCGGCTCTGTGACAATCTCCTTTTGTCAGGATAATTCGTAAATGTGCAATAGGGCCCCCAGGACCCCCTGAACTGTCATTGGCCTCTATCAACCCCAAAGTGAATCATGATTTGCTCCATGTGCGCCGAGAAGGCTCCTGAGGCGGCTCCGGGTCTTGATTTGCTTCGAAAGCCCGCCGGGGGAAAACGAAGTAATTCCTGGGGGCCCGTAGTGGTTCGTCAAGCGAAACGTTGTGCGCACGATTTCCGATCGGCGCCTATCTGAGAGATGGTGTGCCACTGCACGTATTCATGGGTAGGCGAAAGCACTGCCTTCGCCTACCCGCTACCCATCGAAAAGAATTGGTAGCGCTCTGAGCCGTCCTGAAAAAAGTTTACAGTGAAAGAGGGGCAGGCCGCCGCAGGCGGCCGGGGTGATGGGTGAAGTCAAAAGGCAATCCCAGCCTCCTTGCCCAGACGAACTCATCCCACTACTTTTGAACGCTACCAATG
>WFSD01000360.1 GCA_015486235.1 Anaerolineae bacterium | reverse complement strand
TCTACCCCCGTGTACTTGCAGGCGTTGGTGAGTGCCGCTGTTACCACCACCGCCGTCCCGTGTTGGTCATCGTGCATGACCGGTATATCGAGCCTTTCCTGGAGCCGTTCCTCGATCTCGAAGCATCTGGGGGAAGAGATGTCCTCGAGCTGGATGAACGAGAAGGTGGGAGCGATGGCCTCCACAGTCTCCACGATGGTATCCACGTCTTTGGTATTGAGCAGGATGGGAACGCCGGAGAGGCCCACGAAGGATTCCATCAGCATTGCTTTCCCCTCCATGACCGGCATACCGGCCACCGGCCCGATATCCCCGAGCCCAAGGATGGCCGTCCCATCCGTGACGATGGCAACCAGGTGAGAGATGGATGTGTACAGCCGCGCCAGCGATACATCTTCCTGAATGCGTTTGCATACCTCCGCCACGCCGGGAGTGTAAACCCGGCGGAGGACCTCCGGGGAGTCCACTTTGTACCTGCTCCTGATGGCGATCTTCCCGCCTTCGTGCAGCTCCAGCACTTCGTCCCTGATTTCCAGGACCTCAGTGCCCTTGTTGCGCCGCATCGCCTCGATGATGCGATCCATTTGAGCTTTGTCGTCGGCATGCACTACGATATCCCGTAGCGTGTAAAGGGAAGTCTGGCGGAGCAGCTTGATGTCGGCTATGCTTCCTCCCTCCTCGGCTATGGCAGTCAGCAGCTTTGCCAGGATTCCGGTCTTCTGCTCATTTTTGCACCGCACGGTGCGGATGATCCTTTGTGTGGAATACGGCATTTGTCTTCTCCTGAAAAGTGAATTTGGCCCTATGTCGAGAGCCAGTTGTAATTATACTTCCCGCGTCTTCTTTGGTTAAATACGAAAATGGGATAATGTCTCCCTTAACCGCGGTAGCTACCGAAAGCACCTTTGACTGCGCTGAAAAGGGCTCACTGCTGGAAACGCAGAGAGTGCGGAGACCACAGAAGCAGAACCGCTTGATTTTCGGGGGTGGTTGTGTCCGGGCCCGGCGGCGTGTTATTTAGAGGGGATCACCAGAGCATCCCGAGTATTGCAGCGACGAAGATGGTGATGCTCACGTAGCCGTTCATCGTGAAGAATGCCAGATTAACCCGGCTCAGGTCGTCCGGTTTTACGATGGAGTTCTCGTACGCCAGCATCGCCGCAGCGGCGACAAGGCCAATCCAGTACAACACCCCAAGCCCCGCGACCCGCCCCGCAGTGCCCAGGAGAATGATCGTCAGCAAGTGACACATTTTGGCCCACAGGAGTGCAGCACCAATCCCGAACCTGGCGGGGAGCGAATGGAGCCCCATCTTTCGGTCGAACTCGGCGTCCTGGCAAGCGTAGATCAAATCGAAACCGGCGATCCAGAAAGTGACGGCGGCCAGGAGCAGCCACGGCACGGGATTGGTCAGGGTGGGACGCACCGCTATCCATGCGCCCACTGGCGCCATGCCGTCGGTGAACCCGAGCACCCAATGGCTGAGCCACGTGAATCGTTTCGTGTAGCTGTAACCGACAAGAAAGACCAGCGCCAAAGGGAAGAGCTTGAAGCAAAGATCGTTGAGCTCAAAGGCGGAGAAAGCAAGCACCGCTCCTGCCACAGCGGCGACTCCCCAGGCCGTGGATGCGCTCATGGCTCCTCTGGGAATTGGGCGGTTTGCAGTGCGGGGGTTCCGGGAATCGTAGAACCTGTCCGCAGCCCTGTTCACCGCAAAGGCAACCGTTCGAGCGGCGGCCATGGCAACCGTCACCCAGACGAACTCTTCCAGCGTAGGCCAGCCCTTCGCTGCCAGCACCATCCCCAGGTAGGCAAACGGAAGGGCGAAGATGGTGTGCTCGAACTTGACTAGTTCCAGCAAGAGACCAACTTTCTTCCCAATCAGCGCCAATATTCCCGCCATCTCCTGTCCACCAGTTCTTTGATCTCAGGGCTCATTTCTATGCTCTTGGGCCATCCACGCCCGTACCCCTCGCCGGGGAATTTCCTGGTGGCATCTACACCAATCTTGCCTCCGAAATTCGGCTGGTAAGAAGCGTGATCCAGAGCATCTACCGGGCCTTCCTGGATGATCACATCTCTGGCCCAATCCACATTGCCCAGAACGGCGAAAGCTGCCTGGCTGAGGTCTTGCACATCCACCTCGGCGTCCACCACCACGATTGCCTTGGTCAGCATCATCAGCCCCAGGCCCCAGAGGCCGTTGATGACCCGACGACCCTGTCCGGGGAACTCTTTCTTGATGCTTACCAGGATCAGGTTGTGGAAGACCCCCTCGGCGGGCATGTTCACGTCCACTATCTCCGGCAGGAACATGCGCATAAGCGGGAGGAAGAGCCTCTCCGTGGCTTTTCCCATCCAGTAATCCTCCATCGGCGGTTTGCCGACGATGGTGGTGGGGTAGATGGGATTCTTTCGGTGCGTGACGGCGGTCACGTGCATCACGGGGTAGGGCTCCCGGGGAGTGTAGAACCCTGTGTGGTCGCCGAAAGGCCCTTCTGGCATGGTCTCGCCCGGCTTCACGTATCCCTCGATGGCAATTTCTGCGTCCGCGGGCACCTCCAGAGGTTGTGTGATGCATGGCACGACATCCACTGGTTTCCCTCGGAGCCATCCCGCCAGCATCAATTCGTCTATGTCCTGGGGCAAGGGCGCCGACCCGCTCCAGATGATCGCGGGGTCGCCGCCGATGGAGACAGCTACGGGGATTTTCTCGATGCCATGAGCCAGGGCCGCCCGTTCGTGAGATGCTCCTCCTTTGTGAATCTGCCAGTGCATCCCCAAGAGCGGCTCCCTGCCATCGCCGCCGGGGTGATGCACCTGCAGCCGGTACATTCCCACGTTCCTCCTGCCAGTGACAGGATCGCGCGTGATGACCGAAGGCAAAGTGATGTACGGTCCGCCGTCCTCCGGCCAGCAGGTGAGGAATGGAATGTTGTCGAGGGAGACATCTTTGGTAATCACCACTTCCTGCACCGTACCAGAACTGACAGTCTTTGGGCCTACGGAGCGGGCGACCGAGAGAAGCTCCATCCCTTTTTTCAGCTTGTCCGACAGGGATCTGGGCATGTCCGGCGCCAAAAGCACCGACAATCTCTCGTTTAGTTCGTCTAACCTCTCGACGCCCAGTGCCCACGCCATCCTCTCCTCGGTGCCGAAAAGGTTTATCGCCACCGGCATGTCGTGGCCGCGGACGTTCTCGAAGAGTAGGGCTTTGTTTTGCTCTTTCGGGCCTTTCACGACGCGATCGGCTATTTCCGTTATCTCCAGTTTTGCGGAGACTGGAGCTTTTACCCTGGCGAGAAGCCCTTTTTTCTCCAGGAACTTCAGGTAATCACCCAGACTGTTGAACATCGTACTCCTCTCCGGCTTGAACGAAACACATTCTATCAGATTTTAGCGGCTGCCCCGAAAAATAGCAACCGCGGATTCCACGGAGCAGACACAGGCACTTTGTAAGGCGGGCCTGGTCTATCCCCTCGTCATGCATGATACCAGGGCAGGGTCGCTGGCCTGCCCCAGTGCGGCTCTCGTAACCGTTCCGGCCCGTGAGAAAACGAAACTCGCTTGGCAGCCCCTCCCATCGACTTTCTAAGTACCCTCGCAATGGGGGGAAGGAGGGGCTGGGGTAGGAGAGGGCCAGCGCGAAAAAGCCGGCGCCAGAAGCGCCGGCTTTTGACATTCTGGAACCTCTCGCCCCTACTCGTACAACCTCGGATCCAGGGCATCCCGCAGACCATCGCCCAGGAAGTTGAAAGCCAGGGTCGTCAGGAACAGTGCCGCTGTCGGTGGAAAGATGACGTGTGGGTACGACGCGATTGCCTGGTACCCTTCCTGAATCATGATGCCCCACGACGGCGTCGGGGCATCCACCCCCAGGCCGATAAAGCTCAGGAATGCTTCCAGGAACACATAGCCAGGGATGTTCAAACTCTCCGCCACAATACAGGGCCCCAGGATGTTAGGGAGAACGTGCCTGAAGATGATCCGGCCGTTTCCTGCTCCGATGGCTCTGGCCGCTTCAATGAAATCTTTCTCCTTCACCGAGAGCACCTGCCCTCTGGCGATACGCGCCATTCCGATCCAGTTCAGGAGACCGATGGCTATGAACACAAAAAGAAGCCCTCCCATCGCACTGTTCAGCTTGAACAAAATACCTACCATACCTACTTCGCCATGATGTCTTGCTGCAGCTTTGAAGTAGGATTGGAGCAGAATTACGAAGATGATGATGGGGAAGCCATAGAGGAAATCCACAAAGCGCATCATGAAATTGTCTACCCTGGAACTGGAGTATCCGGAGATCACTCCGTAGCTGATCCCGATAAGCAAGCTGACCGTAGCGGCGACTATCGCCACGGAAAGGGACACACGAGCACCGTACATAGTGCGGCTCAGGATATCCCTGCCCATAAAGTCAGCTCCCAGCAGGTAGGGGCCATGGATGGACGGCGGGGCATAATTAGCACGCAAGTTCCCTTTGGCGAAATAATAGGGAGCCAGCAATGGCTTCACCTTTTCGCCGAGGATCCACGCGTATATCGAGTTGTCTGTGAAAATGGCCACTATGAACAGGATGATGATGAACACCCCACCTGCCACGGCCATTTTGTTCTTCAAAAGCTGCCGCCAGGCATCCCGCCACGGGGAACGCGGCTTTCGTGAAAGGATTTCTTCGTCGATGGGTGCAACTTTTTGGGGTTCTTTAGCCACGAACGTTATACCTCCTGATTCTCGTCAATCGTACCGAATACGCGGATCCATCCACGCATACGTTATATCGACCAGCAGATTGGCAACCACGATGGCGATCCCGTACACCAGCGCCGTCCCCATAATAAGCGGGTAGTCTCGATTGCCTATGCTCCAGATAAAATGGCGTCCCAGGCCAGGGATGGCAAATATCTGTTCTACGATGAATGTACCGGTCAGAACCCCCGCGAACATAGGGCCCAGGATGGTCACCACAGGGATCATACTGTTTTTCAAAGCATGTCGGACTACGACCCACCGTTCCGCCAATCCTTTCGCCCTGGCGGTTCGAATATAGTCCTCACGCATGACCTGGAGCAGGCTGGCCCTGGTAAGACGGGCTATGCTGGCTGATAGCGCCGTCCCCAGGGCTAACACAGGAAGTATCTTGTGGTCCACCCCTCCCCACCTGGCCGCAGGCAGCCAGTGGAGCTTTGCGGAAAAAACGTAAATCAACCATGGAGCCAGCACAATGTTGGGCATGGCAACACCTAATATGGCTACAGTGGTAGCACTGTAGTCAATGATACTGTTTTGTTTCAATGCCGCTATAATGCCTAGTGGTATCCCCGTGAATAGTGCCAGCATCATGGCCCAGAACCCGAGCTCAGCAGAAATAGGCAATGCCTGGCCGATGATGTCGTTCACTGTGCGGTCCCTGTAGCGCATGGAAGGACCGAAATCCCCGTGGAGCACGCCAATCAAGTAGTCCACGAACTGCTTCCATTCCGGTTCGTTAAGGTGATACTTTGCCTCGATGTTCTTCCGGATGGCTGGAGGCATTCTCTTCTCCCCAGCGAAGTCAAAAGGCCCGCCGGGCATAGCATGCATCAGCAAGAATGTGACGAGTATCACGAAAAACAGCACCGGAATGAACCATAATATGCGTTTTACGATATACCTGCTCATTGCCCCTCCTTAGGTCGGTTTTCCCCGTAACCTCCCTCCAAACAGGAACCCCGATTTCGAATCGGGGCTCCTGCCTGAAGGCCAGGGGCACCTGTTTGGTGCCCCTGACTCTAACTGCTTATTTCTTAGCCGCCAGTTTGGCGGACATGTCGACACTCCACTTCCAGGTGTGCTCAAGACCGGGCTGAGAGCCGAAAGTGCGCTTCAGCCAGGGCTTGGTCAGGGTCACGCGGGTGTAGTAATAGATAGGTGCGATTGCCGCATCAGTGTCGACCAGGAGCTTCTCGGCCTTGTCGTAAAGCTGCTTCCGGGCCGCAGGATCAGAAGACTTCTCGGCCTCCTTCACGATCTTGTCGAACTCGGGATTGTTGTACTTGGCGAAGTTGTTGTCGCTCTTGGAGTTGAAGACCTCGTTCACCCAGTTGTTCTCATCCGGATAGTCGGCGCACCAGCCGAGGCGGTAAATCTGCGGCTTCTCGTCATCCGGCGAGGTGGGCAGCATAGTCTTCAAGTAAACCTTCCACTCCTGGTTCTCCAGCTTGACGTTCACGTTCAGCGTGTCTTTCCACATCTGCTGGATTGCCTGAGCGATCTTCGCGTGCCCCTGACTGGTGTTGTACATCAGGGTCACATCGGGGAAGCCCTTGCCGTCGGGATATCCGGCCTCGGCCAGCCACTTCTTTGCCATCTCCTTACCCTTTGTGTAATCCAGCGCCCACGGGGCGATGCTCTTGTCGTCGATGGGTGCACCGAAGATCCCAGGAGGCGCGAAGGTGTGAGCAGGCTTCTGGCCGCCCTTGAGGACGTTATCGATCAGCCCCTGGCGGTCGATCGCAGCGGAGAATGCGCGGCGGACCAGTGGGTTGTCGAACGGTTTCTTGGTGTTGACGAAGCCGTAGTAGTAGGTGCAAAGCACCGGAGCGATCACCAACTGCTTGCTCAGCACAGGATCTGTCTTCACTTTATCCATGTCCGACAGTGGCGGGGAAGTGACGTCTAGCTCATTGTTTTGGTACATGGACATGGCAGTGGTGGCCTCGTTCACCATGTAGGCATTGATGACCTGGATGTTGCCAGCCTTGGGGTTCTTCCAGCCGTACCACTTGGGGTTGCGCACGAAGACCATGTGGTCGTCATGGACCCATTCCTTCAGAGCGAAGGGGCCATTGCTGACGATGAAGCCGGGCTCGGTCCAGCGGTCGCCATGGGCTTCGATGACGTCTTTCGGCTGAGGATCGGTGACCCACATGCCGGCAATTGCGGGGAAGTAGCCCGCAGGATGCTCCAGGGTGAACTTGACGGTGTAGGTATCAACTGCTGTCACGCCGACCTTGGAAGAATCGGTGATTTTACCAGTGTTGAAGGCCTCGCCGTTCTTGATGATGTAGAGGACATAGGAGTAATCAGACGCCGTCTTGGGATCGAGCGTCCTCTTGACGCCATATTCCACATCAAAAGCGGTAACAGGGCCAACATCTGTAAAGGTATTCTTGGCAGGGTTGTACTTGATCCAGCGGCCGTCTTTCCTCATGTGGAACGTCCAGGTCAGACCATCATCGGAAACCTCCCATTTGGTGGCGAGAGCGGGCACCACGTTCGCCTTCTCATCGAAAGTGGCAAGACCTTCGAAGAGCTGAGTATCCACGAACACAGAAGTGGTGTCCGTCGCCAGCGCCGGGTCGGCCGTAGGAGGCTCGGTACTCAGGTTCCAGTCCAACGTGGGCGGCTGAGGCAACGGGGTCGGGGTAACGATTTTCTCCTTGACTTTCTCGACGACCTTGGTCTGCACGACTTTCTTCTCAACTATCTGAGTTTGGACGACCTTCTTCTCAATAACCTGCGGCGTAGGTTTAGCGCAGGCGGTCACGATAAAACTCAGGACCAACAGCAAGCCAATTACTACTGTCATCCTTTTGCGCCACATACTAATCTCCTCCTTACTGAATTTGGTTTAACGTAACGGACTACCTTAACGAGTCAGACCGAGCCGGCCAGGCTCTTCTGACCACGAACTACAACTAGATAGCCTTCTACCACCTCCTTTCAATTGGAAGAGGGGTAAGCCACGCCTGTCAATCAAACAGGTGGCATGCTACCCAATGTCCCGGAGCGACTTCTTTCATCTCCGGTTCCACTTCCCGGCAAACATCCATCACCCGAGGGCAGCGCGTGCTGAAATTGCATCCTTTCGGCGGGTTGATAGGGGTCGGGACGTCGCCTTCCAGGATTATGCGTTGCCGTTTTTCCTCTATAACCGGATCAGGAATCGGTGCCGCAGACAGCAGAGCTTGAGTGTATGGGTGTAGTGGATGCTCGTAAAGCTCATCCCTGTCCGCAGTTTCCACTAACTTGCCAAGGTACATCACAGCCACCCTATCGGAGATGTGACGCACCACGGCAAGGTCATGGGCAATAAAAAGATATGTCAAGCCCAGGCGCTCCTGCAGGCCCTCGAGCAGGTTTATTATCTGCGCCTGGATTGAAACGTCAAGCGCCGAGATCGGCTCGTCGCAGACGATGAACTCCGGGTTTATTGCCAGTGCCCTGGCGACCCCGATCCGCTGCCTCTGGCCGCCGCTGAACTCATGGGGATATCGGTTGATGAAGTACGGATTCAGCCCGACCAGGTCCAGAAGCTCTTTGACCCTTTCCAACTTCTCCTTGCCGGAGGCTATGTGGTGGACTTCCAGAGGCTCCCCCACGATCCCCCCGACGGTCATGCGCGGGTTCAGGGAAGCATAGGGGTCCTGGAAGATGATCTGCATGCGGCGGCGCATGGGCTGGAGCTCTCTTCGCTTCAGCGTCGTCAGGTCCACCATTTTCCCATCCTCTCTGAAATACACATGTCCGGCGGTGGGCTTGTAAAGCTGCAAGATCGCCCTGCCTGTGGTAGACTTGCCACACCCGGATTCACCCACGAGGCCCAGCGTTTCACCTTTTCGAATGAAAAGGCTGATGTCATCTACTGCTTTGACATAACCCACAGTCCTCTGGATGACAAGCCCCTTGGTGATGGGAAAGTACATTTTCAAGTGTTCCACGTTCAAAAGGACTTCGTTGTTACGCTCGCTCATTTCATATCTCCTCCGGGGGTCTGACATCAACCCAGCAGGCGATACGATGCTTCGGTCCGACCTCGCGGAGGGTGGGCCTTTCCTCGAGGCATCTGTCCGTCCGGTACTTACAGCGAGGGGCAAAAGGGCAACCGGGGGGCACTTCCAACAGATCAGGAGGAAGCCCCTCAATGGGAGTCAATTTTTCTTTCCGGGGTCTGTCCATACGAGGGACCGACCCCAGGAGTCCCAGGGTATACGGGTGCCTGGGGTTTCCGTAGAGCTCTTTGATCGGGGCCTCTTCTACGATGCTCCCTGCGTACATGACTATCACGCGGTCCGCAAGGCCCGCGACCACTCCCAGGTCATGGGTAATCCAGATGACGGCCATCCCAATCTCCTTTTGCAGCCGCTTCACAAGTTCGACGATCTGCGCCTGGATGGTCACGTCAAGGGCTGTGGTCGGTTCGTCGGCTATCAGAAGCTTGGGATTGCACGCCAATCCCATGGCTATCATCACGCGTTGCCTCATGCCGCCGGAAAACTGATGAGGGTAATCGTCTAGCCTGTTCGCGGCACCCGGTATCCCCACCATCTGGAGCAATTCGGCCGCACGCTCTCGCGCTTGGTGCTTGTTCATGCCCAGGTGCAATTCCAGAGCTTCCATGATCTGGAATCCTATGGTGAGCACCGGGTTCAGGGAAGTCATGGGGTCCTGGAAGATCATCGCTATGCGGTTGCCACGAATTTTTCGGATCTCCGAGTTAGACATCCGCAACAAGTCCTTGCCCTCGAACAACACCTCGCCACCAGTGATCTTACCTGGAGGCTGAGGGATCAATCGGAGCATTGACAGCACACTCACACTTTTGCCACTGCCGCTTTCCCCCACGATGGCAAGGGTTTCACCTTCGTCCATGGTGTACGAGATACCGTTGACGGCGTGGACGACACCATCTTGCGTGAAAAACCTGGTTTCCAACCCCCTCACCTCAAGCAAGGCTCCCATGTAATCCTCCAAAGAAATGAGTTCTAACCACGCTACTAGAGGCGCTGAAAAGACCTCAAAAGCTATAAGTGCGGTAGTGTCTAAACACCCTCCAAACGGGTCTGCTGGCTATTTTCCTCTCTGCTCCGGGGAATTGCTAGCCCCCCTTCCGTCAGCGTTTCTGTTTTCGCTGTCGCCCGGCTGCCCACAGGGACTTCATGCAGTTGAATAAATCGGGCGGTTACCGTGTTTTTGGTTGGCATAAGATCCCGTACACAAGTTGGATATCCCTTTCCCTAAGCACACTATCCTATCACAATTCACGGCCCATTGTCAAACACCTG
>WFSD01000359.1 GCA_015486235.1 Anaerolineae bacterium | reverse complement strand
TCCAGAGAGTGCAGGGTACCATAGCCATGGGGCAGGTGATACATGCCCCGATCATAGGAGGTGCTGGGCCGCTGGGAGTGCTCACTGTCGGTTCTGGGAACCTGTCTAGCGATGATATGGCTCCGATCATGGCTTTTGCCCACCAGTTGGGCGTTGCTCTGGACAATGCCAGATTGGTGGAGTCCGAGCGGAAGCAGCGTCAGATCGCCGAAACGCTTCGGGAAGTGGCCGAGATCCTGGGCAGCAGCCTGGATCTGGACGTGGTGCTTCCCCTTGTGTTGGATCAGATACAGAAAGTGGTGCCTTACGACAGCGTCGGCATCTTCCTCCGGGATGGGAACATGTTTCGCCTCGTGACCTCGAAAGGTCAGCCGCAGGAAGACCTGGTTAGGAACCTGACCGTGCCGCGCGGGCGGCTACCCACCCTCGACTACCTCGAAAGCACGAAGTCTGTTTTGATAATACCCGATACGGATTCCGATCCTCGCTGGAGTACGCTCCCAGGAACACACCACATCCGTTCCTGGCTCGGCATTCCCCTGGTGGCCGGGGGGGAGATGATAGGCGCTCTCGGCCTGGATAAATCGGAGCCGGGGTTCTATACGGAGGAACACGCCCGCCTGGCGGCCACTTTTGCCCAGCATGCCGTCATGGCGATCCAGAGAGCACGACTCTATGCCGATCTGCAGCGTCGTCTGGAAGAGGTGCAGGTGATCGCCCGCACGAGTCAGGCTCTAAATAGTGCCCGGAGCATAGACGAAATCCTTGATGCTATCCTGGAAGCAACCATGACCCTACCCCGGCGTTCCCAGGCTTCCATCGTGTTCTTTGACCGAGAGGAAAACTGGGTGAAGATGGTACGGGCAAAAGGGTTGCCTGAGAACGTGATGGAAGCATTCAACCAGCGGCATATCACTCTGGACGAAGGGACTTTCGCCACTGTGATCAAGACAGGTGAGGTAGTGAGGATAGAGAAAGACGCATCCAGAGATCCCAGGGTCGTGAAGGATTACCTCCCACCAGGGGTCCTGTTTGGCGATCAACTGACCAATATACCCTTGCGGGTCAGGGGGGAAGTGATTGGAGCCATAAACGTGGATGTGGCCCTGGACGACGAGACCGTGAACGTCCTGCTGAGAACCGTTGCGGAACAAGCGTCGGTAGCCATAGAGCGAGAGAGACTCTTTCAAGACCTGCAGCGTCGGCTTCGAGAAATGGAGGCCTTGATAAACTCCAGTCAGAAGCTCCACGAGGCCCAGACCTTGTCGGGGGTGTTGGACACAGTTCTCGATGCGGTGCTCAGCGTTACGGGAGGTGCGGAAGCGTCGGTGATTTTGCGGGATAGACAGACCCACCAGATGCGCATAGCTGCCTATCGTGGCATAAGCCAGGACGTTGTACGTAGGTTCAACGTCCGTCCCGTTTACGATCATGAAGGGACATTCGCGTGGGTGGTGAAGAACAAACGCGTCCTGGCGATTCCCGACACAGCTCACCTGCCGGAAGGTGTTAGGTTCGTTGGGAATGTTGAGAAGCCCACTGAGCAACTGACGAACGTGCCGCTGGTGTACAAAGGTGATGTCATAGGGGTGATTGCTCTGGATAGGGTGCCCAGAGACGAACGTGAGGGGAGGTTGTTGTCGACCCTTGCTGGCATAGCGGCCGCCGCCATAGAAAAAGCGACTCTGTACTCTCAAGAGCAGCGCAGGGTCCAGCAGATGGATGTGGTGTCGGAGATCACGAACGCTATCGGCAGCGTTTCTGACCCTGGCGAGATTCCGGAGACTGTGGTAAGGCTCCTCCAAGATCGCCTCTCCATGAAATATGTCCACGTTTTCCTGTCCAATGGTTCTGGGAAGAGGGCATTTACGCTGGTCCACAGCACCCTGCCGCTGGCCGGGGAGGTTGTCTCACCGGACGATTCGACCGTGGTAGGGCGTGTGGCTGCCACTCGTGCTGCAGTCAGAGTGGACAATCTGCAGGTGGATGGGAATTTGCACCCCCTGCATGACCGGGCCTCGATACAGTCGCAGTTGGCATCTCCTATGTTAGTCGGAAACAAAGTGGAAGGTGTGCTAGTCGTGGAGAGCGAGCATTTGGGAGCATTCGACGAGACTGACGAGGCGATGGTAGAAGCGTTGGCAGATCACATGACCGTGGCGCTGGAAAACGCGAGGCTCATCGGGCAACTACGTCATCAGGCAAAAGAGCTGCAGGCGGCTTACAATGATCTCAAGGAACTGGACAGGATGAAGGAAGAATTCGTAGCCATAGTGTCCCATGAGCTTCGCACGCCTCTTACCTTCCTGCGAGGTTATTTGGGGTTGCTGGGGTCAGAGGCCCTGGGGCCGCTCAACGAGAAGCAGAAACATGCTGTGGGAATAATGAACAAGAGAACCCAGGTGCTGGCCGAGATGGTCAACGATGTCATGGACTTGCAGAAGTCCAAGCTGAGCGAGCTGGTTCTTTCACCTGTCTCTTTGCCGGAAATAGCCACTTCTCTGGTCGAAGAGGCTGCCCACACAGCCAGAGATCAGGGTGTGTATCTCGAGCTGGACATTCCCCAGAATCTGCCGGAGGTATTGGGGGACAGAAGCAGGCTGATACATGTTTTCGACAATCTGATCGGAAATGCCGTGAAATTCAGCCCGGATGGAGGCATCGTCACCATCGGCATGAGGGAAAGCGGAGATTTCGTTGAAGTTAGAGTGAAAGACCAGGGGATAGGCATCCCCCCTGACAAGCTGGAGAGCATTTTCGATTTCTTCTACCAGGTGGATTCTTCCGCGTCACGCCGGTTTTCTGGTTCCGGGTTGGGGCTGGCGGTGGTCAAGCAGATCGTCGAGGCCCACAAGGGCACTGTCTGGGCAGAGAGCGATGGAAAGCATGGGAGCACTTTCGTGTTCCGGCTGCCGAAAGCTCCTGAGCAACGTGTAGATTAGTACCTGTGCAGGCCCCGGGGCCGGACACGCCGTCCAGTGGGATGGTATTCCACAGGGCTTGTGCCGTGGCTTGCCAGGGGTTTGACGAAAGCCTTCCGAAGGACAGGTAAGTTCCTGGGGGCCCGTAGGGCCCCCAGGAATTGCTTCGCTCTCCCCTCGCATTCCTCCGATTGTTGGTGTGTTGAAAGTTATGGTACAATGCGGTAGGCGGCTTTGTGTTGCTGTTTTCAAGATACAAGGCTGGTGAATCCGGGCGCGTTCTGGAAGGCCATGAGCATGCTTATCGAGAGAGAAAATAAGAGATGAATCGTTTCTGGCGTAGTGGGATAATTTACCTGTTGCTGCTGACAGCTTTGGGCGTGGCGTTCATTGTGGCGTTCTCTCCACAACAGCCGTTGAAACACATGGATTTGTCCACACTGGTCAAGGAAGTGCAGGCCGGTTCTGTTAAGGAGATCGCTGTGCACAACGATGATCTCACGATCACGTTGAAGGATGGCAGCAAGGCGCTGAGCACCAAAGAGTCGCAAGTAGACGTGGTGAAATTCCTCCGGGAATATGGCGTGCCACCCGAGCAGATTCCACCGGTCAGGGTAGAGGAGCCTAGCATCTGGGAAAAACTGGGCCCGTGGATGAACGTGCTTTTGCCGTTGCTTCTCCTGGGCGTCTTTTTCTATTTCATCCTGCGCCAGGCTCAAGGGCCGGGCAATCAGGCACTCTTGTTTGGCAAGAGCCGGGCCAGGATGGTCGCTGGGAACCGTCCCGATGTGACTTTCGATGACGTGGCCGGGGTGGAAGAGGCTAAGGAAGAGCTCGAAGAGGTGGTGGAATTTCTGCGGGAACCGCAGAAATTCCTGACCCTTGGTGCGAGGATACCCAAAGGTGTTTTGATGGTTGGGCCTCCCGGCACTGGCAAGACGTTGCTGGCCAAAGCTGTGGCTGGGGAGGCAGGTGTGCCTTTCTTTTCCATTTCCGGCTCGGAGTTCGTGGAGATGTTCGTTGGTGTAGGCGCTTCCAGGGTGCGTGATCTGTTCGATCAGGCCAAGAAGAACGCTCCCAGCATCATCTTCATAGACGAGATAGATGCTGTGGGGCGGCACCGGGGTGCTGGTTTGGGGGGGTCCCATGATGAGCGGGAACAAACGCTGAATCAGATTCTGGTGGAGATGGATGGATTCGAGACAGACACCAGTGTGATAGTAATTGCAGCCACGAACCGGCCCGACATTTTGGATCCTGCGTTGCTGCGGCCTGGCCGGTTCGACCGGCGGGTGGTGCTGGACAGGCCGGACATGCGTGGGCGGTTGGCGATACTGAAAGTGCATACGCGTGGGAAGCCGCTGGCGCCTGACGTAGATCTGGAGGTACTGGCGCGCAGCACGCCTGGGTTTGTTGGAGCGGACATAGAGAACCTGGTGAACGAGGCGGCGATACTTGCAGCGCGTCGTGGAGGGCATACGATAGGGATGGAGGATTTCGCAGAGTCGGTGGAGCGAGTGATTGCGGGGCCTGAGCGAAGGAGCAGGATCATATCGCAGGAGGAGAAGCGGATCATCGCCTACCACGAGGCAGGCCACGCGCTGGTCATGCATGCTCTACCTCATGCCGACCCGGTACACAAAATCACCATTGTGTCCCGTGGCATGGCTCTGGGTTATACCATGCCCTTGCCGGAGGAGGATAGGAATTTGCTGAGCAGGGATAAGCTCCGCGACGAGCTTACCGGCCTTCTGGGCGGTCGGGCGGCGGAGGATATCGTCTTCGGCGACATAACCACGGGCGCGGCCAATGATCTGGAGCGGGTCACACGCCTCGCACGAAAAATGGTAACCCAGTATGGCATGAGTAGCCGGCTCGGCCCCATCACTTTCGGCCATAAAGAGGAATTGGTCTTTCTTGGTAAGGAGATAGGGGAGCAGCGGAATTACAGCGATGAAATCGCCAGGGCTATAGATCAAGAGGTGCGCCGGTTTGTCTCTGAGTCTTACCAGCAGGCCAAGCAGATCTTGACCACGTATCGGGACAGGTTGGATAAGGTGGCGCAGGCCCTGATTGAGAAAGAAACCATCACCAGGGAGGAGTTCGTTGCCCTGGTTGGCGAGATAGAACCCGTGCCTGTGCCCGCATAGCCGGGGGCAGGTGAGGATTGTCGACGAGCCTGGCTTGATGCGCGTGGGGTGACTGGCCGGTCTCCTGGTTTGTGCGTAAACTCACCATTTCTGGAGTAACATTCATGTCGGTCGAACTGCCTGATGTGCTGATCGACGGCTATCGCCGCTTTCGGGAAGAAATCCTGCCTGGGAAGAAAGAACTGCTGGAAAAACTCATGCATGGGCACCAGAAACCGTGGGCCATGGTGATCACCTGTTCCGATTCCTGGGCTATCCCGGAGGTGATCCTGGGAGCGGGGCCTGGGGACTTATTTGTGGTGAGGAACGTCGCCAACATGGTGCCACCTCCCGATGAAAAAGAATCGGAGATATGGGCGGCTATCGAATTTGCAATTTACCGCCTGCAGGTTCCTTACCTGATCATCATGGGACACGACGACTGCGATGGCATGAAAGCATCCCTCGGCAGGCCGCCATCGGAGGAGCGAGAGCCTTTCCTACGGCATTGGCTCACGTACCTGGAATCCGGGAAACTCCTGGCCGACAGATCTTTCTCCAAAATAGGCTATCGCCGGAAATCTGTGGTGCGCGCCAATGTCGTCGTCCAACTGGAACGTGTCCGCTCTCACCCTCTTGTGTATGCTGCCACCAAGACGGGCCGTATGACCCTCCTCGGCATGGTCTACAACTCAGAAGGCGGCCTGGAATTTTACGATGAGGAGAGAGAGGAGTTCCTTCCGGTACCCCTCGACTGAGATATGAGGCAGCTTTTCGGAGCCTTCTCGATTTTTCTGGCGGTGTTTCTGTTCCTCCCTTGGGCGGTGCAGGGAGGTGAGACAGCGAGCCCATTTCGCTCCTATATGCCCCTGACCCCTATTGGAGGGATCGAATCGTCACGGGTGCTGATCGGCGACCTTTTCTACGACGGCTACGCCCCCGGCGATATTGACGAGGCGTTTTCCCTCTGGAACATGGGCCGGATCACCGCTTCTCTGAAAGGATGGAGTGCTGGCGACGGAGAGGGTTCTATTGCATTGGATGGGGTCTGCATCCCACCCCATCGCAGAGTATGGATTGCACGTGAGGCGGCCGCTTTTTCCGCCAGTTTTGGATTCCCGCCAGATTACGAGTATGGCGGAGATACCATGCCCTCCGTTCCAGATCTGCAATCGGGCAGGATCCCGCGCTTCGGCAACAGCGGCGATGAGTTGATCGTGAGCGACGACGGCGGTCACATCGCCGATGCCCTGGCCTACGGCAAGGGCCATCTTGACATAGGGTGGGACGGCCCCGCCCTGCAGCCTTACAGTGGTGGGGGAGCGTTCGCCAAGGGCAATCAGATTCTTGCTCGGAAGTTCCTCCTGAACGAGTCTCTCCCGGCTCTGGACACGGATTCTGCATCCGACTGGGTCCAAGACCCCGGCGATCCTATCCGCGGCCGCAGGCCAATCTACCCCGGATGGGATAGGGTTCGTTTTTGGATGCCTGCTCGTAGCGATGTCACCTCGGCGCTGACCCTGGCGATCACGCCGGACAATGCCATGCCAGTGCTCACAGCGGTGATCTCGGAAGCGCACCAGTGCATTTGTTACGAGGGCTACACATTGGATAGCGCGGCGCTGGTGCGGTCTCTGGCTGCGAAAGCGTCCTCCGGCGTCTCCGTCACCTTGCTGCTGGAGGGCTCTCCATACGGAGGGATCGGAGATGACGAAAAATGGTGCGTTCAGCAGATCGAGAACTCCGGCGGTCGGGTGTTCTTCATGGTCAGCGACCGAAATGATGCGCACGCTCGCTATCGCTTCCTCCACAGCAAAATGATGTTGGTCGACGACATCTTTCTGGGGATTGGCACCGAGAATCTGAGCCCTAATAGCTTCCCGGAGGACGATTTCTCCAACGGTACTGCTGGAAGGAGAGGGGTTTGGGCTTTCACCGATTCGCCCGTGATGGTAGAACGCGCCGAGGAGATATGGCACGCCGATTTCGATCCACATCGCCAGGACATCTTCCGGTGGGATGCTGTAGATGAGAAGTATGGCGGCCCGCCGGCCGGGTACGCACCGACCCCGCCCCCCGACTGGGGCCTGTACAAGGTACAGTTCACATCTGCACTGACGACTACCGCCTCTTATTGGACTCTTCTGACATCTCCGGAGGCAACGTTGCGTCCCGAAGGGATAGTCGGCCTGATGAACAGGGCTGGCGCCGGGGATGAGGTGATGGTCGAGGAATTGGAAGAGCCTCCGTATTGGGCCGAGGATAGTCCAAATCCCCGCCTGCAGGCGTACCTTGGTGCAGCGCGACGGGGTGCAAAAGTCAGGTTGCTTCTCGATTCTTTCTTCGACCGCCCCAGTGACCCGAACAGCAATTCCGAGACTGCCCGATGGACAAATGACATCGCCGCAAAAGAAGGCCTCGACCTGGAAGCGCGCCTGGGGAATCCCACGCGTCAGGGAATCCACAACAAAATGGTGCTGGCCCGCATAGACGGCGAAAGCTGGATATCCTTGGGGAGTCTGAATGGCAGCGAGACATCCAGCAAGGCGAATCGGGAGACATGGATTGCGGCACGATCCGACGGTGGGTATGCTTATCTTTCCGGCATGTTCGAGTACGACTGGAACCATGCCGATGTGTCATCGCACGTTGCCGGTAGGGGGATTCCGAAGCAGATTCTGGGGACCCCCACGGGTCATCAGGGTTTTCCCTGAGACATCTTCAGCATCCATCGACCC
>WFSD01000358.1 GCA_015486235.1 Anaerolineae bacterium | reverse complement strand
TCCAGAGAGTGCAGGGTACCATAGCCATGGGGCAGGTGATACATGCCCCGATCATAGGAGGTGCTGGGCCGCTGGGAGTGCTCACTGTCGGTTCTGGGAACCTGTCTAGCGATGATATGGCTCCGATCATGGCTTTTGCCCACCAGTTGGGTGTTGCTCTGGACAATGCCAGACTGGTGGAGTCCGAGCGGAAGCAGAGGCAGATCGCCGAAACCCTTCGGGAAGTGGCCGAAATCCTGGGCAGCAGCCTGGATCTGGACGTGGTGCTCCCCCTTGTGTTGGATCAGATACAGAAAGTGGTGCCTTACGATAGCAGCAGTATATTCCTACGGGAGGGGAGTTCTTTCCGCCTGGTGGCATCTAAGGGCCAGCCCCGGGAAAATTTGCTCAAGGGCCTCATTGTTCCGCGTGGTCATTTCCTCACCCTCGATCATCTCGAAGAGACTAAGTCCGTTCTGATAATACCCGACACGGACTCTGACCCGCGTTGGACAACGACCCCGGGGACCCGCCACATCCGTTCCTGGCTTGGCATTCCCCTGGTGGCCGGGGGGGAGATGATAGGCGCTCTCGGCCTGGATAAGCTGGAGCCGGGGTTCTATACGGAGGAGCATGCGCGCCTGGCGGCCACTTTTGCTCAGCATGCCGTCATGGCGATCCAGAGAGCACGACTCTATGCCGACTTACAGCGTCGTCTGGAAGAGGTGCAGGTGATCGCCCGCACCAGCCAGGCTCTAAATAGTGCCCGGAGCATAGACGAAATCCTTGATACTATCCTGGAAGCAACCATGACCCTGCCCCGCCGTTCTCAGGCTTCCATCATGTTCTTTGACCGGGAGAAAAACTGGGTGAAGATGGTCCGGGCAAAGGGGCTGCCTGAAAACGTGATGGAGGCATTCAACCGGCGGCATATCACTCTGGACGAAGGGACTTTCGCCATTGTGATCAAGACAGGTGAGGTAGTGAGGATAGAGAAAGACGCATCCAGAGATCCCAGGGTCGTGAAGGATTACCTCCCGCCAGGGGTCCCGTTTGGCGATCAACTGACCAATATACCCTTGCGGGTCAGGGGGGAAGTGATTGGAGCCATAAACGTGGATGTGGCCCTGGACGACGAGACCCTAAACGTCCTGTTGAGCACCGTCGCGGAACAGGCGTCAGTAGCTATAGAGCGTGAGAGGCTCCTTCAAGACCTGCAGCGTCGGCTTCGAGAAATGGAGGCCTTGATAAACTCCAGTCAGAAGCTCCACGAGGCTCAAACGTTGTCGGGGGTGTTGGATACAGTTCTCGATGCGGTGCTCAGCGTTACAGGAGGTACGGAAGCATCGGTAATTTTGCGGGATAGGCAGACCCGCCAGATGCGCATAGCTGCCTATCGTGGCATAGGCCAGGATGTTGTACATCGGTTCAACACGCGTCCTGTTTACGATCATGAAGGGACATTCGCGTGGGTGGTGAAGAACAAACGCATTCTGGCGATTCCCGACACGGCTCATCTGCCGGAAGGCGTTAGGTTCGTTGGGGATGTGGAGCAGCCAACCGAGCAGCTGACGAACGTGCCGCTGGTGTACAAAAGTGATGTCATAGGGGTGATTGCTCTGGATAGGGTGCCCAGGGACGAACGTGAAGGGAGGTTGTTGTCGACCCTGGCTGGCGTAGCGGCCGCCGCCATAGAAAAAGCAACTTTGTACTCTCAAGAGCAGCGAAGGGTCCAGCAGATGGAGGTGGCATCGGAAATTACAAACACTATCGGCGGCGTTTCCAACCCCGACGAGATTCCGGAGACTGTGGTAAGGCTCCTCCAAGATCGCCTTTCCATGAAATATGTCCACATTTTCCTGTCCAATGGTTCTGGAAATGGAGCATTTACGCTGGCTCACAGTACCCTGCCACTGGCCGGGGAGGTTGTCTCACCGGACGATTCGACAGTGGTAGGGCGTGTTGCCGCCGCTCGTGCTGCCGTCAGAGTGGACAATCTGCAGATGGATGGGGCTTTGCGCCCTCTGCATGACCAGGCCTTGATACAGTCGCAGTTGGCGTCTCCTATGTTGTCCAGAGATAAGGTGGAAGGGGTGCTAGTTGTGGAGAGCGAGCTTCCGGGGGCGTTCGACGAGACTGATGAGGCGATGGTAGAAGCGTTGGCGGACCACGTGACCGTGGCACTCGAAAACGCGAGGCTCATCGGGCAGCTACGTCACCAGGCAAAAGAGCTGCAGGCGGCTTACAACGAGCTCAAGGAACTGGACAGGATGAAAGAAGAATTCGTAGCCATAGTGTCCCACGAGCTTCGCACGCCTTTGACCTTTTTGCGGGGTTATCTGGGGTTGCTGGGGTCAGAGGCCCTGGGGCCGCTTAACGAGAAGCAGAAACATGCTGTGGAGATAATGAGCAGGAGAACTCAGGTGCTGGCCGAGATGGTCAACGATGTCATAGATTTGCAGAAGTCCAAGCTGAGCGAGCTGGTTCTTTCACCTGTCTCTTTGCCGGAAATAGCCACTTCTCTGGTCGAAGAGGCTGCCCACACGGCCAGAGATCAGGGTGTGTATCTCAAACTGGACATTCCTCAGGATCTGCCAGAGGTGTTGGGAGACAGAAGCAGGCTGATACATGTTTTCGACAATCTGATCGGAAATGCCGTGAAATTCAGCCCGGATGGAGGCACCATCACCATCGGAATGAGGGAAAGCGGAGATTTCGTTGAAGTGAGAGTGAAAGACCAGGGGATAGGCATCCCACCTGACAAGCTGGAGAGCATTTTCGATTTCTTCTACCAGGTGGATTCCTCCGCGTCACGCCGGTTCTCTGGTTCCGGGTTGGGGCTGGCGGTGGTCAAGCAGATCGTCGAGGCCCACAAGGGCACTGTCTGGGCAGAGAGCGATGGAAAGCATGGGAGCACTTTCGTGTTCCGGCTGCCGAAAGCTCCTGAGCAACGTGTAGATTAGCACCTGTGCAGGCCATGGGGCCGGACACGCCGTCCAGTGGGATGGTATTCCACAGGGCTTGTGCTGTGGCTTGCCAGGAGTTTGACGAAAGCCTTCCGAAGAACGGTAAGTTCCTGGGGGCCCGTAGGGCCCCCAGGAATTGCTTCGCTCTCCCCTCGCATTCCTCCGATTGTTGGTGTGTTGAAAGTTATGGTACAATGCGGTAGGCGACTTTGTGTTGCTGTTTTCAAGATACAAGGCTGGTGAATCCGGGCGCGTTCTGGAAGGCCATGAGCATGCTTGTCGAGAGAGAAAATAAGAGATGAATCGTTTCTGGCGTAGTGGGATAATTTACCTGTTGCTGCTGACAGCTTTGGGCGTGGCGTTCATTGTGGCGTTCTCTCCACAACAGCCGTTGAAACACATGGATTTGT
>WFSD01000357.1 GCA_015486235.1 Anaerolineae bacterium | reverse complement strand
CAGGTGTTTGACAATGGGCCGTGAATTGTGATAGGATAGTGTGCTTAGGGAAAGGGATATCCAACTTGTGTACGGGATCTTATGCCAACCAAAAACACGGTAACCGCCCGATTTATTCAACTGCATGAAGTCCCTGTGGGCAGCCGGGCGAGAGTAAAAACAAAAAATTGACGGGGAAAAAGGCGGCATTCCCCCCACAGCAGTTGGGAAAACAGTCAGCCAAACCAATCTGGAGGGCATTCAAAGACCGCCGTTACGGGGCTTTTTCAGTGTCTCTAATAATGTGATTAGAACTCATTTCCTTGGAGGATTAGACTACATGGGAACCTTGCTTGAGGTGAGGGGATTGGAGACCAGGTTTTTCACGCAAGATGGCGTCGTCCACGCCGTCAATGGCATTTCCTACTCCATGGACGAAGGTGAAACCCTCGCCATTGTGGGGGAAAGTGGCAGCGGCAAGAGCGTGAGCGTGCTTTCCATACTGAGGTTGATCCCCCAGCCTCCGGGAAAGATCACCGGCGGGGAGGTATTATTCGAAGGTAAGGACTTATTGAAGATGTCTAATTCGGAGATCCGGAAGGTCCGTGGTAATCGGATAGCCATGGTTTTCCAGGACCCCATGACTTCTTTGAATCCGGTGCTCACCATAGGGTTTCAGGTTATGGAAGCCCTGGAATTACATCTCGGCATGAACAAGCATCAAGCGAGAGAGCGCGCCGCCGAATTGCTCCAGATGGTGGGAATACCGGATGCTGCGAGCCGTTTGGACGACTACCCTCACCAGTTTTCGGGAGGCATGAGGCAGCGTGTTATGATAGCCATGGGGCTGGCCTGCAACCCGAAACTTCTCATCGCCGACGAGCCGACCACAGCCCTCGACGTGACCATCCAGGCGCAGATCGTGGAACTCGTAAAACAGTTGCAAAAAGAGATCGGGATGGCTGTCATCTGGATCACCCACGACTTGGGAGTCGTGGCAGGCCTTGCGGATAGGGTCATCGTCATGTACGCCGGGAACATCGTGGAGGAAGCTCCTGTCAAGGAGCTCTACGACAATCCCCGGCATCCGTACACCCTGGGACTTCTGGATTCGGTTCCCCGCATGGACAGGCCCAGGAAGAAGAAATTGACCCCTATTGAAGGATTGCCCCCAGACCTGCTGGAGATGCCTGCTGGCTGTCCTTTCGCCCCTCGCTGCAAATACAGAACGGACAGATGTTTGGAGGAAAGGCCCACTCTTCGTACTGTGGCTCCGAACCATCGGATCGCCTGCTGGGTAGACGTCGCCCGTCCGGAGGAGAAGTGAAATGAGCGGGAACAACGACGAAGTCCTCCTGAACGTAGAACACTTGAAAATGTACTTCCCCATCACCAAAGGGCTCATCATCCAGAGGACTGTAGGTTATGTCAAGGCAGTGGACGACATCAGTTTCTTCATCAGAAAAGGTGAGACCTTAGGCCTTGTGGGGGAGTCTGGGTGCGGTAAGTCTACCACCGGCAGGGCGACCTTGCAGCTTTACAAGCCCACCGCTGGGCACGTGTATTTCAGAGAGGACGGGAAGATGGTGGACCTGACAACGCTGAAGCGAAAGGAGCTCCAGCCTATGCGCCGCCGCATGCAGATCATCTTCCAGGACCCCTATGCTTCCCTGAACCCGCGCATGACCGTCGGGGGGATCGTGGGGGAGCCTCTGGAAGTCCACCACCTCGCCTCTGGCAAGGAAAAGCTGGAGAGGGTCAAGGAGCTTCTGGACCTGGTGGGACTTAATCCGTATTTCATCAACCGGTATCCCCACGAGTTCAGCGGCGGCCAGAGGCAGAGGATTGGGGTCGCCAGGGCGCTGGCGATAAACCCGGAGTTCATCGTATGTGACGAGCCGATCTCCGCCCTCGACGTTTCCATTCAGGCGCAGATCATCAACCTGCTGGAGGACCTGCAGGAGCGCCTGGGGTTGACGTACCTTTTCATCGCCCATGACCTTGCCGTGGTGCGTCACATCTCCGATAGGGTGGCTGTGATGTACCTTGGCAAGTTAGTGGAAACTGCGGATAGAGACGAGCTTTACGAACATCCTTTGCACCCATACACGCAGGCTCTGCTGTCCGCAGCGCCGATTCCTGATCCGGTTATAGAGGAAAAACGGCAACGCATAATCCTGGAAGGTGATGTCCCAACACCCATCAACCCACCGAAAGGATGCAATTTCAGCACCCGGTGTCCGCGGGTAATGGACATCTGTAGAGAGGTGGAGCCGGAGATGAAGGAAGTTTCTCCGGGCCACTGGGTAGCATGCCACCTGTTCGATTGACAGGCGTGACTTACTCTTCTTCCGAAGGTGAAAGGAGGTGATAGACGGCTAGACGGCTTTGATCGCGGTCGGAAAGAGCCTGGCCGGCTCTGGCTGATCCTGTTGAGAGAGTCTCGTTGTAACATTTTTCTAGAACAATCTCAGTAAGGAGGAGACAGTTATGTGGCGCAAAAGAATGACAGTAGTAATCGGCTTGCTGTTGGTCCTGAGCTTCATCGTGACCGCCTGTGCCAAGCCTACACCGCAGGTTGTTGAGAAAAAAGTCATCCAGACCCAGATCGTCGAGAAAAAGGTCGTAGAGACCAAGGTGGTCGAGAAGGTCAAGGAAAAAGTCGTAACCCCGACCCCCTTGCCCCAGCCACCCACACTCGACTGGAACTTGAGCACCGAGCCGCCGACGGCTGACCCGGCGCTGGCGACGGACACCACCTCCGTTTTCGTGGACACCCAGCTCTTCCAGGGACTTGCCACTTTTGACGAGAAGGCAAACGTGGTCCCGGCCCTCGCCACCAAGTGGGAGGTTTCCGATGACGGCCTGACCTGGACCTTCCATATGAGAAAAGATGGTGTCTGGGTCAAGTACAACCCTGCCAAGAATCAGTTTAAGGAACTCGGCCCTGTCACCGCGTTCGACGTGGAGTACGGCGTGAAGAGGACGCTGGATCCGAAGACCGCCTCTGACTATGCCTACGTTCTCTACATCATCAAGAACGCCGAGGGCTTCAACGAGGGCACCATCACCGATTCTTCCAAGGTTGGTGTCACCGCTGTGGATACCTACACCGTTCAGTTCACGTTGGAGCATCCTGCAGGCTACTTCCCTGCAATCGCCGGCATGTGGGTCACCGATCCTCAGCCGAAGGATGCCATCCAGGCCCACGGCGATCGCTGGACTGAGCCTGGCTTCATCGTCAGCAACGGCCCCTTCGCTCTGAAGGAGTGGGTCCATGACGATCACATGGTCTTCGTGCGGAACCCCAAGTGGTTCGGCTGGAAGAACCCCAAGGCCGGCAACATCCAGGTCATCAATGCCTACATGGTGAACGAAGCCACCACCGCCATGTCCATGTACCAGAACAACGAGCTGGACGTCACTTCCCCGCCGCTGTCGGACATGGACAAAGTGAAGACAGATCCTGTGCTGAGCAAGCAGTTGGTGATCGCTCCGGTGCTCTGCACCTATTACTACGGCTTCGTCAATACCAAGAAACCGTTCGACAATCCTGATGTCCGCAGGGCGTTCTCTGCAGCAATCGACCGCCAGGGCCTGATCGATAACGTCCTCAAGGGCGGCCAGAAACCTGCTCACACCTTCGCGCCTCCTGGGATCTTCGGCGCCCCCATCAACGACAAGAACATCGCCCCGTGGGCGCTGGACTATACTCTGGGCAAGAAGATGGCGAAGGAATGGCTGGCCAAGGCCGGGTATCCTGACGGCAAGGGCTTCCCAGATGTCACCCTGATGTACAACACCAGCCAGGGCCATGCCAAGATCGCCCAGGCAATCCAGCAGATGTGGAAGGACGTCCTGAACGTGAACGTCACCCTGGAGAACCAGGAGTGGAAAGTCTACCTGAAGACCATGCTGCCCAGTTCGCCGGACGACGAGAAGCCGCAGATCTATCGCCTCGGCTGGTGCGCCGACTACCCGGACGAGAACAACTGGGTGAACGAGGTCTTCAACTCCAAGAGCGACAACAACTGGGCTAAGTACAACAACCCTGAGTTCGACAAGATCGTGAAGGAGGCAGAGAAGTCTTCTGATCCTGAGACCCGAAAGCAGCTCTACGACAAAGCCGAGAAGCTCCTGGTCGATACCGACGCGGCCATTGCACCTATCTACTACTACACCCGCGTGACCCTGACCAAGCCTTGGCTGAAGCGCACTTTCGGCTCCCAGCCCGGTCTTGAGCACGTCTGGAAGTGGAGCGTCGACATGTCCGCCAAGCTGGCGGCCAAGAAGTAAGTCGTTTTCGAGTCAGGGGCACCTTCGGTGCCCCTGACCTTCAGGCAGGAGCATCGGCGTCGTCCGGTATTCCTGCCTGAGGAAGGTAGATTGTGTAATCCGAGTGCGCTAGAACCAAACTGCAGACAACGCAGGTCAGGAATGATTCGGATTGGTTGACACTTTCAAAGCATGTTGTCCACACCATCTGATTTCCCCAATTTGAACAAATCTCTAAGGAGGAAAAATGACAAGATACATCGTGAAACGTATATTATGGTTCATACCGGTGCTGCTTTCCGTGATTCTGGTCACTTTCCTGCTGATGCATGCCATGCCCGGAGGTCCGTTCGATTTCTCGGGTGAGAAGCGGCTTCCCGCTGCGATCCGGAGGAACATCGAGGCAAAGTATCACCTGAACGAACCAGAGTGGAAGCAGTTCGTGGACTACCTTGTAGGGGTGCTCCACGGCGATTTCGGCCCGTCCATGCGCTACCGGGACCGCACGGTGAACGACATCATCGGTCAGGCACTGCCTATTTCCGCTGAATTGGGATTCTGGGCTATGATGCTAGCTTTGGGCACAGGGATACCGCTGGGCATTATAGCAGCACTCAAGCAAAACTCCATCATTGACTATAGTGCCACCACTGTAGCCATATTAGGTGTTGCCATGCCCAACATCGTGCTGGCCCCATGGTTGATTTACGTTTTTTCCGCAAAGCTCCACTGGTTGCCTGCGGCCAGGTGGGGAGGGGTAGACCACAAGATCCTTCCTGTGTTAGCCCTGGGGACGGCGCTATCAGCCAGCATAGCCCGTCTTACCAGGGCCAGCCTGCTCCAGGTCATGCGTGAGGATTACATTCGGACTGCCAGGGCGAAAGGATTGGCGGAACGTTGGGTCGTAGTCCGACATGCTCTGAAGAACAGCATGATCCCTGTGGTGACCATCCTGGGCCCGATGTTCGCGGGGGTTCTGACCGGCACATTCATCGTAGAACAGATATTTGCCATCCCTGGCCTGGGGCGCCATTTCATCTGGAGCATCGGCAATCGAGACTATCCGTTGATTATGGGGACGGCATTGGTGTACGGCATTGCCATCGTGATTGCCAACCTGCTGGTGGACATAACGTATGCGTGGATGGATCCGCGCATCCGGTACGATTGACGAGAATCGGGAGGTATGACGCTCGTGACTGAAGAACCAAAGAAAGCTTTATCCATCGACGAAGAGATCCTCTCGCGCAAGCCGCGTTCCCCGTGGCGGGATGCTTGGCGGCAGCTTTTGAAGAACAAAATGGCCGTGGTAGGTGGAGTGTTCATTATCATTCTGTTCCTGGTGGCCATTTTCACCGACAACTCGATATACGCATGGATCACTGGCGAAAAAGTGAAGCCCTTGCTGGCTCCTTTTTACTACGCTAAGGGGAATTTGCGTGCCAATTATGCCCCACCCTCCATTCACGGCCCGTACTTGCTGGGAGCAGATTTCATGGGGCGGGACATCCTGAGCCGCACTATGTACGGTGCTCGTGTGTCCCTTTCCGTGGCGATAGTCGCCGCTACGGTCAGCTTGCTTATCGGGATCAGCTACGGAGTGATCTCCGGATACTCCAGTTCCAGGGTAGACAATTT
>WFSD01000356.1 GCA_015486235.1 Anaerolineae bacterium | reverse complement strand
GCGTTCCCCTCTCGAACGGCAATTTCCAGATATCCACGGCTTCCTACGAGAGCCAGCAATGCCCCGGGATAGACCTCTGCGTATGTGGCATGCACCTCGGACAAAGTTGCCCCGTCCACTGTGACAACATACTCCCCGCCTTGCATTTCTTCACCGGGGATGTTGCTCACAAGGTTCCCGAACCTATCCACATGGACGACCTCCCCTTTTATGCAGCCGTCAGGGCGACGCTTTGGGCGCGGCCATCTGAGCATCACCAGGTCGGATATCGGGGTTCCGAGAGATTCAAAAGGGACGCCCATGGCCAGATGGGCAGCAACGGGGGCAAAGATGTCCCGCCCATGGAAAGTTTTGCTGACCGAAGGTTGCCAGAATTGCGGAGCATCCAGGTGAACGGCCAGGAAATCGCCGCATTCTTCCAGCACATATCCGAGCACGCCATTGTCCGGCGCTACGAAATACGCATCCCTGGTCTTGACGGCAATTGGCCGGCGACCACCTCCAACACCTGGGTCAACCACGACCACGTGAATCGTGCGTTCAGGAAAGAATGGAACTGCCATGCGGAGAGCATAGGCCCCTTCTCGTATCTGGTGTGGGGGTACACCGTGGGTAATATCCACAATGGTGACGGCAGGAGCAATCCCCAGAATCACCCCTTTCATTACAGCTACGTAAGGATCGTAGAGCCCAAAATCTGTGGTTAATGTGATGAGGGACATAGGGTTGACTCCTTCGTCAGGTGTGATCGTCCATGCTGTGCTGTAGATGCATGGAGGAAGTGTATTCACGGCAGGGACGTCGCCCGCCTGCCGTAAGCCTTGTCACGAGCAGATAGCCAGCATCTGTCCAGGTGTTCGTGGACAACCTTGTAACTAGCAGTTACAGCCTAAGCAGATAAAGATAGGCAAAACTATGGGAACTGGTACTCGCTGTGCCCCAACCCAATCTCATAAAAATGGGACAGACTTCTCTCCCGTAGGATACCTCAACTCAGACTGTTACGCAAATGCCTGGGTCCCGGAGAAAACGAAGTGATTCCTGTGGGCCCGCAGGAATCAACCTGCCTTTCAGGAGGCTTTGTCGACCCCTGGCAGGCCACAGCACAACCCCTGTATCGAGTGTGAGGGCTCCCGGAAGCGTTTCCGGGCCTTTCAAAGCTACGTGGTGATTGCCCACAATCCCACACTTCGCTGATTCCTCCAATTGCGCACGGGATTGCTTGTCTTGCTGGAGGCTCGCCTGCTGCGAAACATCTCGGAAGTGAAGCTGTCCGCCCAACGCGAAGCAGCGGAGAGGCGTCGAGGTTTTTTGCATCTTCCGTCCGTTCGCGTCTTCGCTTTTTCTTTCGGTCGAACTCGACAGCGTTTCTCCACGTTCGAGCAGCGCCAACGCGCTGTGGATCCACCCGGTAATGAAATTTGCCGATTGCGAACTACGCATTTCCCTGGATTTACATGGGCGACAGGCTACTTCATACTGTGTATAGTGTAAGTACACGAAGCAGGTGCAGCGCGTGGGAGGTGATGGGACATGAGGAGAAGCGAGGGGCAGACGCTGGGGGAGTACTCCATCGGCATCGCTCTGGTGACGATAGTGCTGATCGGGGCGTTGATCACCATGGGAGGGAACATCTCGGGGATGTTCACCAGCGTCGCTTCCAGGCTCCAGAGCCAGGATGCCGGGGAATCCGGGACTGAGATGGGATCGACTCCTGAAGAGATCAGCAAGAACTTCATAAACCTCATACTCAAGTATCGAAGCGAGCACGGACGCTGGCCCAGGAGTTGGGAACCGTACAACTACTCAGACCTGGGACTTGATCCGGACAAGTGGTCACAGCCGATAGACGGCGTAAAATACGTGCCAGCGGGGAATCGCTTTGGGATCGCGAATGTGCGCGGAGACGACTATCAGCTCTACGTCAAGACGAAGGACGGGCGCAAGCTGCACGTGTACGATGGGTATGGCGTCTGGTATGACCTCGATTCCGGACAGTGGTACTACCATTCGAGAAAGCGGAACATAGTGGTGGACATCAACACCCTGAAAATCGTGAAAAAGAAGCATCATTCCGCTCCACCAAAGCCGCCCGAACCGCCGGGACCGATGCCACCGTCACGCTCCGGGCCGCCGTCCCGTCATCCCATGCCCCCCATCCGCATCAGGTAGCGCTCCGGCCTGGGTGTCGTGGATACAGAGCGAGAAAGCACGAAGCAACTCCTGGGGGTCCATTGGGCCCCCAGAAGTCTTCTGAACCGGTGAGACGTCTGCGCCCGTTACCGCAAGGCGCTCTCGCCAGACCCCAACCAGTGAGTCCTGCTTTTCGGCGGGTATCGGCCCGCAATCAGCAAGACGTGGGTAATTACCGCCTGCACCAGGCCTTGACATATCGAACTAAACCATGTAGAATATGCTCGGTGTAAGGAGTTCCACAGCAAGTCGACGTTCAGAGATGGTAAAAAAGAGGTGGCAACTGCTGCAACTGCTGATGAAAACCGCGCCAGACTATGACGATACGTGCCATCGCACCTGACGGCCACTCCCAATGTGGTCAAGACATACCACGGACTTTGTATATCGGACTTTTGACAATCGGGCTGCCCTGCCAGGCTGAGCTTTTCGCCTTGAAGGCAGAAAAGAAGGGGTGGTACATCTTGTGGTCGGGCTTCGCCCGACCACAAGATGTACCCTTTCTTCCCAGTCATGTGCCAGGCGTGAAGCCCCAGAAAGCTCCGTTCCCGCTTTGTCAAAAGTCCAATTGTATAGGATTCAATAGTATGAGAACCTGGCTCAAACAAACCATAAGGAGGTAGAGACAATGAAGATCCTTTCGTCACGCAAAACGTTGGTGCTTTTGCTCATGGTGACTTTGCTCACGAGTGCCCTGGCCGGAATTGCCTACGCCGACACCAATCCCTTCCCTATCCTTACCGGGGCTC
>WFSD01000355.1 GCA_015486235.1 Anaerolineae bacterium | reverse complement strand
GCCATGATCAGTGTGCATGGTCAGGCAGGGAGATGGTACAATGTATGGGGTGCCTGACCCAAACGTACTCGCGAATGTAAACAGGCAAACAAATCCAAAGGAGGGACAAAGTTGAAACCGCTTTTCGTCAGAGAACTTACCCAGGATGAGATCAAGCAGTTGGGGGAAATGTCCAAAGATTGGGCGATAGGCTACAGGGCGCAGATCGTATTGTTCTCCCATGATGGCATGCGACCGTCAGAGATATCCAGAACACTGCGCAAAGACCGTAGGACCTGCCGCAAGTGGATCCGCAGGTTCAACGAACACGGGGTGGGCGGACTGATATCGCCGAAGAAACAAGGGAGGCCCAAGGTTTTCGGCGATGACGTGCGCGAGGAGATACGCAAGATAGCAGCCACTCCACCCACGGAACTCGGAGTGGACGCGGATCGGTGGAGTCTGAGGAAACTGGCTTCCTATCTCAGTGAAGAAAGGCATCTGGTCAAGAGTATCAGCAGAGAGCAATTGCGGAGGATCCTCTCCGGTGACTGAGGCAAGCCATGGCTGAGGAGTTCAACTGGGGAGAGATACTAAGGCAAGCCGAGGCCCTGCGGAACGTCGGGCGAGAGGAAGAAGGAGAAAGCCTCCTGTTGCTGGCATTTTCATGGGGAACACACCTGTATGCCATTGAATCCAAATACGTGGAAAGAGTGGCCCACATGCCCAGGATGTTCTCGGTGCCGGGGGTAAGCCCTCCCATAGCTGGAGTGGTAAACCTGTACGGTAAGGTTTTGCCAGTGTTTGATCCTCGACGAGCGTTCGAGGTAGAGCACCCGAAACCGGTGGAAGAATCCTATATGGCGTTCGTTCGCGTCGACGATATCGAGGCCGCCCTGGTGATGGACGATTCAGGGTCTCTGGAACGGATTCCGATGTCGGCTATGAAGCCGACGGATGCTATGCCTCAGAAACCATATACCCGATTCCTCAAGGGTCTCGTGCTCCGGAAAGAGAAAGATGGTGAGGCGCAGATTCTGCTTTCCGTGCTAGATTTAGAGGCGTTGATCCACTCGGTTGCCAGGGAGGAATAACTGTGGAGGGAGTCCAGTTCCTCGTTTTCCAGGTTCACGATGTGACCCTGGGGACGCCGCCGTCCCAGGTGCAATGGGTGCTACCAAAGGGAAAACAGGTGGACGGGAAGGATATCCGCTCTCTGGCCCGAGCTCTTGGGCTTCCGGGGGATGGTCGGGGTGGGGTGCTGCTGGGATCCTCTCAAGGGAATATCGATTGGGAGGTAGAATGGGTATCCGGAATGTTGTACCTACCCCTCAGGTCCATCTACCCTATCCCCCAGCTTTTGAGAAAGAGGGTTCATCCGGCGCTGCAGGGAATAGCAGTGGTCAATGGGGACGAGATCGTCTGGCTGCTGGATGTCACGATGCTGGGCCGATAGCCTACATTGGGACGAAGGAGGATACGAAAAGATGGTAAAAAAGGTGTGGAAGTGGCTGCGCGGACTTCGCATAGGCACAAAAATAATCCTGGGGGTGTCCGTCGCTTTAGGGATAGCGATACTCGTCTTCAGCTTTGTGCTTTATGACTCCATCAAGGATGCTCACTACCGTGAATCCGCCATAGCCCTCTCCATGCTCGCCGATGGGCATGCCCAGAGTATAGAGGGATGGATCACCAGCATGGAAGGAGACGTGAAGGTTGCGACCAAAAGCCTTGAGGCTGACGATCCGGAGGTGGTAGACGCGCTTATTGGACGTAGGGCTGTCGCGGAGGATGTCGACCAAAGGATGGAGAGACTAGCCGAGGCTATCCTGAGTTCCAGGACGATGTACAACGAGCCGGTGTACATTGGGGTAGCCTTCGTGAGGCCGGGCGGTACCGTGTTTGCATCTTTTCCAACTGATCAGCCGTTCCACATGCCTGAGAGTTTTCCGGGCTTTCTGCGGAGAGGGGTCACCATCTGCAAGCCCTATTACGACGCCAAACTGCAGAGCTATGCGCTATTCATGGGAGGGCCTTTGCACACGGAGGATGGCTCCTATGCCGGAGCCCTTGTTCTCAGGATCAACCTGGCTTTCCTGGACAACATGGTGTCTGCACACAGGGGAGTGAAAGACTCTCGTGCTGATATTTACCTCGTTGATTGGGATGGCACAATATTGACCCAGTCCCAGGTACACAAATCCATCGCTACCAGGGGGATAAACGCCAGCAAGTATGCCGGTCCCGCCGGGGCGCTTTCTACCCATGGGAGCGGCTGGAAAGTGTATCCAAGTTACCATGGTGAGGAAGTCATAGGCTCGTGGGCATGGATCCCCGAAACTAGCTGGGCGGTGCTGGCCGAGGCGCAAACCAAAGAAGTGGCCAAAGAGGTTAGAGGGTTTCTTTGGTTTCCAACTGTGGTGTTCATACTCATTGGGGTATTCGCAGTAATCGCCGTGTATCGAGTCATAAGGGCAATAGTCACAACGCCGGTGGAGAGCCTGGCAAGGGTGACCACAAGGCTTGCTGACGGAGATCTGACTCAGGAGGTACGCGTAGACAGAAGTGATGAGATCGGGGTGCTGGAGAAATCACTGAACGAGCTGATAGGAAGTCTGAGGGTGGCTATAGCCTCTCTGCGACGCGTGGCGGAGGAGGAAATGCAGACTTCCTCTGCGCTGGCAGAAGCTTCACAGCAACAGGCAGCTTCTGTGACGGAGGGTTCCGCCTCGGTGGCGGAAGTTTCGACCACGATGACAGAGCTATCCCACTCCGCTGAGCGGATAGCGGATCAGACCAAGAGCATTGTCGAGCAAGTCAAGGAATCTGGACATCAGTCGGAAGTTGGCAACCGAGCGGTACAGCGTAGCGTTTCGGGGATACAGATACTGCAGGAGAAAGTCCAACGGCTGGCAAAGAGGATAGAGCTCCTGGAATCCAATTCGGAGAAAATAGCAGGGATCGTGGGCGTCATACGGAAGATTGCCGACGAGACCCACATCCTGGCACTGAACGCTGCCATCGAATCTGCCGCTGCCGGAGAGTACGGGCGCAGGTTTGCTGTGGTTGCAGAGGAAGTGAAAAGGCTATCAGAGGAGACGATGAACGCCGCTGGCGACATTAATACCATGATAGGGGACATGCAGGCTGCTACGAGGTCCGCAGTCCTGGCAACCGAGGAGCTTTCCAAGGAGGCTGAGCAGGATGTGGTGTTGATCCAGCAGGCAGGTATATCTATCAACGGCATAGTGAAGAGGATGAATGAGATCGAGGGACTGTCAGAGAGCATATCCCAGGCTACGGAGCAACAGCAGGTAGCCAGCGAGCAGATAACCGAGGCCTTCAAGGGAATCTCGGATATGATGAAGGAAAACGTGGAGAGCAGTTCTCGCCTGGCAGAGCTCTCGGAACAGCTTCTCAAAAGGAGCAAGGAGTGGTTGAGCTCATTTAAGCGGTTTGCTCTGCCTAAAGATGTGGCGGTGCAGAATGAGGATGCCTCGACGGGAAAAGGGGATGGTTTGAGAGCGGAGTAGCGGAAAGGGCAAAGTTGCGAGCTTGTCCCGGGGAGGAGCAGGGAAATGCAACGGCTTGACATGAGCGCCTTTCTGGAGGAGTTCAAGAACGAGGTCAGGGATCACCTCCAGAAGTTAAACAATGAGCTGGTGCAGCTCGAGGATACGGAAAACCCCGATCTCGTCAACTCGCTGTTCAGGTCTGCTCATTCTATAAAAGGCGCTGCCAGGATGATGGGTTTCAACTCCCTTTCCAGGGTGGCGCACAAAATGGAAGATATCCTGGGTGCCATCAGGGATGGGCAACTCGCGCCTGATTCCGATTTGGTAGACCTGCTTTTCAAGGGAACTGATGAAATAGAAAGATTGCTGGATGAGGGAAGCGATGTACGGGCGGATGCGGGCTTGCTGAGCGAGATGGAGTCGACTCTTTCCAGAGGTGAGGATGGTGTAAAAGAAGCGAGAAAAAAGTCGGGCAAACGTCCAGAAGAGACTCCCGCCAGCAAGGCATCCGGTCTGGAAGAAGAGTACCTGAGGATCAACGCGACCAGACTGAACCACGTGCTGGAAGTGGCCACTGAGTCCCTGCTCTACAATCTGACCGTGGAAGAAGTAGCTCGTTCTCTCAAAGATCTTGCACGCAAAGGGGAAAGGTTGGTAGACGAACTCCAACAGTTGTCGATTCGGCCAATCGCCTTTGATACAGGAGGGGCGGAGAAAAGAACGGGGGATATCGTTGGATCTGCGAGATCCATTCAGAAAGAGCTGGTAGACGCATCTCTGCAGAGCAATACGCTTGCACGCAGGCTCAAAGGGATATTGTATGACCTGTATGAATCACTCCTCGATTTGAGACTCGAAAAATTCAGCGTGCTTTTCGCTCCGCTGCCGAGATATGTGAGGGATATGTCCCGTGCTGAAGGGAAAAAAGTCCGACTGAAGTTAGAAGGGGAAGATGTGGAGATAGACAGGGCAATCCTACGCAAGCTTCAGGACCCTCTGATCCATCTGGTGCGAAACGCAGTAGACCACGGGATCGAGCCGCCAGATGAAAGAAAAAACGCCAACAAGCTGATTTTCGGAACAGTCAGCATAAAAGCAGAACAAATGGGAAGGTTAGTACACCTCACAATACACGATGACGGCAGAGGGATCGATGTCGAGCGCATCAGGGCCAAGGCTGTGGAGAAAGGGCTGGTCAGCGCTGAAGAGGCCAAAACTTTATCGTTCCAGGAGATAATAGGATTCATCTTCCTGCCAGGGTTCAGCACAAAAGAATCTGTCAGCACGCTTTCAGGTAGGGGGGTAGGTTTGGATGTAGTGAAAAAGGCTACTACAGAAATGGGCGGCTCCGTGACTATAGACTCGGTTCTCGGGAAGGGTACCACCGTAACATTGGCATTGCCCTCCACGCTGGCCCTATCACAGGTAATGCTGATGGAAGCAGGGGGCCAAACATTTGGCATCCCCGTCATGTTTGTCGACACCGCATTGGACAGGGAGGATGCCAAAGACCTGAGCGATGGTAATCAATCTCTTGTATCCTGGAAAAACGAGGTGATTCCTGCCACCTCGATCTCTGAGGTGTTGGGGATGGGGCAGAAAGACGGCGAGAGATCACTGTTGGTTCTCAAAGCAGGCAGGTACAAAGCGGGTTATTGGGTAAGGAATCTGGTCGGAGTGGAAGAGATGGCTGTTAGAACGCCGGGGCCGATTCTCAAAGTGTCACCTCTAATATGGGGATACTCGATACTCGGCAACGGTGATGTTCTGCTCCTGTTGGATGGTCAAGAACTATTGGACATTACCAGACGTGGGCTACTCAGTGCAACGCGCCGTGCCAGGCCGGAAGCCGGAGGGGAGGAGGGTGAGGAACCCCCAACAGTCTTGTTGGTGGAAGACTCGCTTACGACCAGGGAGGTGGAGCGGAGCATACTGCTCTCCGCGGGCTACAATGTAGATAT
>WFSD01000354.1 GCA_015486235.1 Anaerolineae bacterium | reverse complement strand
TCTGCCGACAAGCATTTCGACCTCTTTCCGGAAATCCGCCGCACCGACCCCATGGAATTTCATACCGCCGGGTAGGGGCGCAGCATGTGGCCTCTGGCGTAGGGCTGTACCCTTACAGGCTGTCACGCGCCTGCCCTCTTCTGTCATTCCAAGGAGCGAAACGTCGGTAGAATCTTTCAACATCCTGTAGGGGCGAGGCTTGTCCTCACCCAGGGGTAGGGACAAGCCCTACCCCTACCTTTCCCCAGCCCATCGCATCAAACACTAATCCCTAATCCCTCGCCCCTATCCCCTCGCAATCACGCCGGCGAGATGGCCGCCGTCTCTTGCTCCATCTCTGGCTCCTGCACCGGCACGATGAACTGGTGCGCAATCTCCCATTCCGGCGTGCCGGGCTCCAGCCCGATTTCCGCATCCGTCAGGTAGCATCCCGGGTCGGGCGCAAGCCAGTCCCCGAAATAGCTCTCCGCCCGCGCCCGCAGGCTCCCGTTGCAGATGTCCCGCCACTTGCACACGGCACATCTCCCTTTCAGGTGCGTCGCCCGATCCTTCAGGATCGCCATGCGCGGGTCGCCGGTGTCCGTCCATATCTCGCTGAACGGACGCTCTTTCACGTTGCCGAAGCTGTAATGCCACGAGAACTGATCTGGATGGACGTTCCCCTTGGGGTCGACCGATGCGATGGCGATGCCGGACTGATTCCCGCCGTTCCACCGGAGCATCTGCAGTACTTCCTCTGCTCGCTCCGGGTCTTTAGCCTTGATCCGCCAGTACATGAACACGTTGTCCGCGTGGTTGTCCGCGGTCAGCAGGTCTATGTCCAGTCCTTTCCGGTGCCACTCTTCCGACTGGTCGAAGATCATCTTCACCACCTGGCGGGTCTCCGCAGGCGTCAGGTCGAAGCGCTGCATCTTCTCGCCGCGGCCAGCGTACGCCAGATGATACACGCACATCCGGTTGATTCCCTCGTCTTCCATCAGCTTGAAGACCGCCGGAAGCTCGTGGAGGTTCTGGGCGTGTACCGTGAACCTCAGGCCAACCCTAATCCCTTCCTCCCGGCAGTTCTTCAGCGCCTGGATGGACTTGTCGAACGCCCCCTTGACGCCCCGGATTTTGTCGTGCACCTCTCGCATGCCATCGATGCTGATGCCTACGTATGCCAGCCCCGCGTCCATCAACCGCTTCGCCACCTCTTTGGTGATGAGGGTGCCGTTGGTGGAAAGCACGACGCGCATTCCCTTCTTCGACGCGTACTCCGCAAGTTGGTAGATGTCAGGTCGCATCAGCGGCTCGCCGCCGGAAAGTAGCAACGTGGGTACGCCGAAATCCGCCAGGTCGTCGACAAACCGAAGCCCCTCCTCCGTGGTCAGCTCGCCGGGATACTCCCTGTCCTGGGAGTTGGAGTAACAGTGTATGCAATGGAGATTGCACCGCTGTGTCACGTTCCACACTACGATTGGCTTCTTGTCCTTGCTGTAATGGAGCAGGTGCGCCGGCATCTTGCTGGTGTCCCTGCCGTATCGCAAGGCATCCCCCGGCGTCGCAGTCCCGTTCAAAAGATGAGTTACGCTTAGCATCATTCCTCCGCAATATGTGTGATTCGTCGAGCCGACAGCCGTTAGCCGTTGGCCCTTAGCTAACGGCTGTCGGCTAACGGCCAAGCGCTACCCCAGCCAGTGTGCCACGTCCTTGGCCCAGTACGTCAGAATCATGTCCGCACCGGCGCGCTTTATGCCGGTCAGAACCTCCATCGCCACCGACCGTTCGTCGATCCACCCCCTGGCCGCGGCAGCTTTGATCATGCTGTATTCCCCGCTCACGCTGTACGCCGCCAGCGGCAGGTCGAACCGCTCCCGCACCAGCCGGATCACGTCCATGTACGCCATTGCCGGCTTTACCATCACCATGTCCGCTCCCTCGGCGATGTCCAGCTCGATCTCCCGGATCGCCTCGCGGGCGTTGGCGGGATCCATCTGGTACTGCTTTCGGTCGCCGAAGCGGGGCGGTGACTGGGCCGCGTCACGGAACGGGCCGTAGAACGCGCTGGCGTACTTCGCGGCGTAGGAGAGAATCCCCACGCGCTCGAACCCTGCCTCGTCCAGCGCCGATCTGATCGCCCCGACCATGCCGTCCATCATGCCGGAAGGCGCCATCAGGTCGGCTCCTGCTTCGGCGTAGGTCACAGCGATCCTCCCCAGGTAGGGGAGCGTCTCGTCGTTCAGTATGTATCTCTCCGGCCATTTGTCGTTCTGGTATACGGGATTCCCTTCCGGCCAGCCGTTCACCATCCCACAATGGCCGTGGTCGGTGTACTCGCACATGCACACGTCGCCGATGACCACCAGCTCTGGCACCGCTGCCTTGATGGCTCTGATCGCACGCTGCACCACGCCGTCTGGGTCGTAATCGGCGGTGCCGACGGCATCCTTGTGTTCCGGTATCCCGAAGAGCACGATGGCCGGTATCCCCAGCCGGGCGACATCCTCCGCTTCTTTTGCTATCATGTCCACGGAGAGGTGGTAGTTGCCCGGCATGGATGGGATCTCCCGCCGGATGCCGCTGCCGGGCACCACGAAGAGCGGGTAGATGAGATCGTTCACCGTCAGAACAGTTTCCCGCACCATCCGTCGCGTGTTCTCGCTGATGCGCATCCGGCGCGGCCTTGCTATCGGAAACTTCGCCATATCTCCTCCGTAATCTTTGCGTCTTCGTGTCTCTGCGTCATATTCCTTCGAATGCAGATTCGGCGGCGGAGATGGTTGCCTGCACCTCCGCGTCGCCGTGGGCGGCGGAGATGAACCCGGCCTCGAACTGGCTCGGCGCAATGTAGATGCCGCCCTCGAGCATCCCGTGGAAGAACCTACCAAAGGCATCCGTGTCGCAGCGACTCACGTCCTCCCAGTTGCGGATGGGCCCTTCACGGAAGAAAGTCGAGAACATCGTGCCGACTCGGGTCTGGTAAATCGGGACTCTGGCGCTCTCGGCAGCCGTGGCGATTCCCTCGCCCAGCGCCTTCACATGCGCCACCATGCCGTCGAACACACCCGGCTTCGTGAGTTCCTTCAGCGTGGCGATTCCGGCTGCCATCGCCAGCGGATTGCCGGAAAGCGTCCCCGCCTGGTAGACCGGCCCCGCCGGAGCCACCATCTCCATGATTTCCTTCCTCCCGCCGTACGCGCCCACCGGCAGGCCGCCGCCGATGACCTTACCCAGGGTGGTCAGGTCGGGCATCACGCCGTAGAGCGACTGCGCACCGCCCAGCGCCACCCGGAACCCGGTCATCACCTCGTCGAAAATCAGGAGCGAACCGTGCTCCTCCGTCAGCCGCCGCAGGCCCTCCAGGAACCCGTCGGCCGGGGGCACGACGCCCATGTTCCCGGCCACCGGCTCCACGATGATCGCCGCAATCTCGCCGGGGTACTCCTCGAAGAGCCGCCGCACTGCCTCCAGGTCGTTGTACGGGGCGACCAGGGTGTCCTGCGTTGCGCCGCGCGGCACGCCTGGCGAATCGGGGAGCCCAAGCGTTGCCACGCCGGAGCCTGCCTGCACCAGCAGCATGTCAGCGTGGCCGTGATAGCACCCATGGAATTTCACGATCTTATCCCGCTTCGTGTACGCCCTGGCGAGCCGGAGAGCACTCATCGTCGCCTCGGTGCCGGAGTTCACGAGCCGCACCATCTCCACCGAAGGGACGAGATCGATCACCATCCGGGCCAATTCCGTCTCCAGCTCCGTGGGCGCGCCGTAGCTGGTTCCACGCCCGGCCTGCTCCTGGATTGCCTTCACCACCGCCGGGTGAGCGTGTCCCAGCGCCAGCGGCCCCCAGCTAAGAACGTAATCCACGTACCGGTTGCCGTCGGCGTCGTAGATGTACGGCCCCTCGCCCCGCTCGATGAAAAGCGGCTGTCCGCCCACGGCCCTGAACGCCCGCACAGGGGAATCCACCCCGCCGGGTATCACCTCTTTCGCCTCTGCGAAAAGTTTCCGAGAACGCGCTATCTTCATTCCACACCTCTTCGAATGAGCGAATCGAGCGAATCAGCGAACGAGCGAACGTGTGCCAACTCTTCGATTCGCTGATTCGTTGATTCCGCCAAGTCGCACAGGTCGAACAGCATCTTCGCGTAGCGCATGCCGTCGCCGGTCTGGGCACGCTCCTTCAGCCGCACGGTGGGTGTGTGCAGGAGCTTGTTGACGATAGCCCTGCTCGTCGCCTCGACAGCGTTCCGCTCCCGCTCCGAGAGTGAGGGAAGTTTCGGCATGAGCTTCCCGACCTCCGCAGCCCTGATCTCCTCCGCCCGCTTCTGCATGGCCGCTATCACCGGCACGACGGATCGGGCGGTCAGCCTCGCCGTGAACCCTTTGTACTCCTCGGCGATGATCCTCTCCGCCTCGGAGATCGCTTCCTCCCGCACTTTCAGGTTCTCCCCGATGATCGCCTTCAACCCATCGATGTCGGTATACGAGACCCCAGGCAGGGATGCGGCCTCCGGCTCCACGTCGCGCGGCACGGCGATATCCACCACTGCCAGAGAATTCCGGCCATTCCGCGCGGCCAGAGCGCCTGCGAGCATATCCGCCGTGACGACGGTGTGCGGCGCTCCCGTGGCGCAGAGCATGGCATCGGCATCGGACATCTCCGCACCCAGGCGATCCCACGGTTCGGCGCGACAGCCGTGTGCCTCGGCGAGCCGCCTGGCGCGCTGGAAAGTCCTGTTCACGACCACTACGTCCGGCCTGACGCGCTGGTTGGTGAGCACCTTCAGCGTCAGCTCCGCCATCTCCCCGGCGCCCAGGAGCAGAACCCGCTTCCCGCCGAACCCGCCCAGGTCGCCCCTGAGCTGCTCGACGGCCACGTGGCTCACGGAGACTGGCTTCCGGCTGATTACCGTGTCGGATCGAACCCGCTTTCCCACATGGATCGCTTGCTGGAAGAGCATGGAAAGCTCCGTGCCGACCCGATCCTGCACCCGCGCCTCTTCGTAAGCCGCCGCTACCTGCCCCAAAATCTGCGGCTCGCCCAGCACCTGCGAATCCAGGCCGGATGCGACGCGGAACAGGTGCAGGATGGTATCCCCATCCTCCAGCGTGTACAGGTACGGCTCGATCTCCTCCGGGGGCACGCCCTGAACCCTGCCGACGAAATCCAGGATGGCAGCTCTCGCCTCGTCGCCGGACGGCGAGATGGTGTACACCTCGAACCGGTTGCACGTGGAGAGGATGACGCCGCCGTAGATCGGCGGATGCTCCGGGCCATGCGACGGCGGCGGGAGCTCCTGCAACGCAAGCCGCAGGTCGCACCCGCTCAGCGAAATCCTCTCCCGCACTTCCACCGGTGCGGTTTTATGGTTTAAACCGACAACGACAATCCGCATTTGATACCTTTTTTGACGCAAGGGCGCGGAGACGCGACGAAGCCGTCAGCCGGTGGCCGTTAGCCGACAGCATCGAAGTGCGTTCTTGCCGCCGGCTGCCGGCTACTGGCTATCGGCTTGTTGGTCTAATGCGTCTCCGCGTCGATTATTGTCTCCACCAATCCCTCGATCGTGTATGTTTTTGCCACGGCGTTTACCGGCAGGCCGCGCTCACGGGCGGTCTGTGCCGTGATGGGGCCGATGCACGCTACTTTCACCTCGTCGGGCAGCCTTAGCTCGCCCGCCGTCAACGCCCCCGCGAACCCCCGAACCGTGGACGAACTGGTGAACGTCACCCAATCCACGTCCAGCGGGGGCGGGTCGAGCACCGGTTCGGCCCTGTAAGTCTTCACCTCCTCCACGGGCGCGCCCATCGCTTCCAGACGTTCGACCAGCATCGGGCGCGCTCCTTCGGCGCGGGGCAGCAAGAACCGCTGGCCGGAAACATCGCCGATCTCGTCCGCCACAGCTTCCGCCACGAAAGATGACGGCACGAAATCCGCTTTTACCCCGCGCTCCGCCAGCGCAGCGGCCG
>WFSD01000353.1 GCA_015486235.1 Anaerolineae bacterium | reverse complement strand
GGCCCGACCAGAGCGGACTGACAGTCCGCTCTACAAATTACCGCCGCAGGTGGTCGGGGTGATAGGTGAAGGCAAAGGGCAATCTTCGCCCTCTTGTCCGGGCGAACTCATCACACTGCTTTTGAGCGCTACCTCGGTCTTCATCAACCCCGATGGTGGTCGTGATCTGCCCCAGGTGCATCGAGAAAGCTTCTGAAACGGCTTCGGGCTTTCGATTTGCCTCGAAAGCCCGCCAGGGGAAAACGAAGTAATTCCTGGGGGCCCTATGGGTCCCCAGGAATTAACCTGCCTTTCGGGAGGCTTTGTCAACCCCTGGCAAGCCACAGCACAAGCCCTGTATCGAGTATGAGGGCTCCCAGGAGCGTTTCCGGGCCTTCGATTTGCTTCGAAATCCCGCCATGCAATGCCATTTGACGAAATGTGGCAAAGTTGGTATAAGTACGCGGCCCTGTTTAAAGCAACAAATTTTCCGATCATGAGAGGGATAGACATGGGGACAAGATTGGCCGAGATCACCAAAACCAACAAAATCAAGCTACAAGAAGAGCGGAAAGAACTGCTCAAGGATATTGCGGCGCTCCAAGAGCGGTTACACACTGAGGTAGATGTGGACGAGGAAGAAGGAGACCCTGAGCTGCACGAAAGGGATAAAGCAGTGACGCTCCTGCGTGCCATGGAAAAGCGGCTCGACTCCATCGATGCCGCCCTGGAATCTATTAAAAGGGGTACCTACGGCATTTGTGAGCGTTGCGGAAAGCCAATAGACCCAGCACGTCTGGAAGTATTTCCCGAGGCCCGCCTCTGCCTCAAATGCCAGGAGGAAATAGAGCGCTCGCCGAGCAGTATCCGTTACCGAATTTGACGCCCGAAAGTCAAAACAAAACTGCCGGCCTGGAATCAATGAGCCGGTGTGTCCCGCGATTCGCCCACGGAGTGAGAAAATGTCCCAGGTTCACGTTTCCACACACCCGCTGGTTCAGCACAAGCTGGCCCTTTTACGAGACAAAGAGACAGGACCAAAGAAGTTCCGAGAGTTGATCCGCGAGGTCGCCATTTTACTGACGTATGAGGCTACTGCCGATCTTGAGCTGGAGCCCACATCCGTGGTTACCCCCATGGGTGAGGCAGAAGGGGCCAGGCTGACGGAAAAAATCGGCCTGGTACCAATCCTTCGGGCAGGACTCGGCATGGTGGAGGGGATCTGGGAGATGATGCCTCAAGCCGAGGTATGGCACATCGGTCTCTACCGGGACGAACGAACGCTGCGGCCTGTGGAGTACTACAACAGGCTCCCAGTGTCCCCCACGGTGGATGTCTGCCTGATCCTTGACCCGATGCTTGCTACAGGCGGCTCCGCCGTCGCCACGGTGAACATTCTGAAGCGATGGGGTGCCAACAAGATAAAATTCGTTGGGATAATCGCTGCGCCGGAGGGAGTGGAAGCGCTGACGACAGCCCACCCCGATGTGCCGATCTACATTGCGGCGGTGGACGATCACCTGAACGAGATCGGCTACATCGTGCCAGGCCTGGGCGATGCCGGCGACCGCCAGTTCGGGACAGGGTGAAACGATGGCCGACAAAAGACCTTCCTGGGATGAGTATTTCATGGGGATCGCTTTCCAGGTAGCTACCCGGAGCACCTGCGACAGAGCGCACGTGGGAGCGGTTATCGTCCGCGAGCGACGCATCCTGACCACCGGCTACAACGGCTCCCCGCGTGGCCTACCTCACTGCGACGATGTAGGCCATCTCATGGTAGACGGCCATTGCGTCAGGACGTTGCACGCGGAGCAGAACGCCATCATCCAGGCCGCGTACCACGGCATCAGTGTGAAAGGAGGCACGATCTACGTCACCCACCAGCCATGCCTGACTTGCGCCAAGATGATCATCAATGCCGGCCTGGTGCGGGTGGTATACGCTGGCGAATATCCAGATCCTTATTCGACGCAATTCCTGCTGGAAGCGGGCGTGACGCTCCAGCATTTCCCATGGCCGCCGGAGGGAAAGGAAACGCCTCCTGTGCCCGTCCCTCCAGAAACTGCCCCAGCTCCTCGTCGGTCGCTTTTCTCCTACCCGTTGGAGGAGGGTGCCTGGGTGCGATTGCTCCGGTACGAGGATGCAGAGGCAGTGGCCCGCACCGTGAACCAGAACCGCACGCATCTCCGGCGCTGGCTGGCATGGGTGGATGGGTCACGCACCGTAGAGGATTCGCGGAAGTTCATAGCTAGTGCGCTCCAGGCGATGGCAGACGACAGGGGAATAACGCTGGCGATCTGGGTCGAGGGTGAACTGGCAGGACTGGCAGATCTCAGGATTATCCTACGGGACAACCGGGGAGAAATTGGCTACTGGCTGGCGGAAAAATTCCAGGGCCGTGGCTTGATAACCCGCACCGTATCCCTTCTCCTCGATTACGGTTTCTCGGAGAAAAGGCTACACCGGATAGCGATAGTGGCCGCCACTGGCAACGCCCGCAGCAGGGCCATCCCGGAGCGGCTGGGGTTTCACCACGACGGCACGTTGCGTGGCTACAGCAAGCTCTACGACCGCTACCTGGACATGGAAGTGTACTCGGTACTGCGGGACGAATGGGTAACGCCGGCGCAACGCCGATAACGACGAAGCGGCGATGGTCGGTTGCCGGTTCAGTGTTGCGGCTTTGGCAATTCATCCAGGGGGTCTCCGTGTGCCGCGTTGGTGAAATGCGGCCGGGTTTTCCGCCCTGCGCCCTGTCCCCTAACCCCGCCAGTGGGGCTCCTTTGGGCCTATAGGGCCCCCAGGATTTGCTTCGCAACCTCCGTTTGCTTTCTCATTGTTTTCTCATACTTCTGTGCTATACTATCATCATACGACAAAAGCCGAGCACGGGGTGCAAGGGGCAGAGAAAAATGCGGATATTGGTTGTCGAGGACGAACCCG
>WFSD01000352.1 GCA_015486235.1 Anaerolineae bacterium | reverse complement strand
TGTATAAGAGACAGATCTTGTGGTCGGGCTCCGCCTGACCACAAGATGTACCACCCATTCTTTCCTGCCTTCAAGGCGAAAAACTCAGCCTGGCAGGACAGCCCGATTGTCAAAAGTCCAAAATCTGAAATGCATATGACGATGCACTGAATGCGGGGACGTGGAGCAGGCCTAAGTCCGTTCCACGCTTAAATGCGCTCCTACCCCTGACGCCATACATGTGGAAATGCTCCTGGTCCTGCATTGCGTGGCTTTTGGAGGCGCCCAATATCGACTCGTGGCGTGGCCCCTGTTTTTCGAGCAGGTACGATGTGAGGCCTACTCAGGCTTTTCCAGCTCCTCGATCACCCGCAGGACGTCTGCCTGGCTGACGATGCCCAGCAGGGCTCCGTCGTCCACCACGGGCACGGGGTTTACCTTCCGCTCCACCATCAGCGTTGCCAGCTCTTCCAGATCTGCATCCGGCGAGATAGTGACCACTTTCTTCGTCATGATTTCCTTCGCAGTGGTACCGAGCACTTTCCGGAGCATTTCTTTGTATTCCCCCGGGTTTTCCAGTGGTATCCTGGCATCCAGGAAGGGAAGGTAGCGAGGGTAATGAATTCGGGCGTGGCGGGCGATCAGGTCTATGCCGGTGATAATACCGATGATTTTGCCGTCCTCGAGCACTGGTGCTCCGGAGATATTGTGCTCCCGGAAGGTTTTCGCTATCCCCTGGACAGGGGTATCTGCGTCAAGGGAGACGACCTCCTTGCTCATGATCTCTTTGACGAGCATCGTTCACCGCCTTCTGGGTAAGGTTGGAGAGGGCTTATCCCATTTTTGCCAGAGATTTGCGCTCCCTGCACGAAGCAGGAGGACGTCGCACCTTGTGCCGGCCAGCACGTTTGGCGGAGGTCCCTTGTGCCATGCGCAATCTCACATTTTCAGAGAGGCAGCGCCTGTGCGCTCCTCAAAGAAGTATGCGGGCTTCGCCCTCTCCAGTGGGCCCCCTGGGGCTCGAACCCAGACTCGGCGGTTTATGAGACCGCTGCTTTGACCTGTTAAGCTAGAGGCCCATGCATAGAGCGGGTGAGGGGAATCGAACCCCCACGACCAGCTTGGAAGGCTGGGACTCTACCATTGAGCTACACCCGCAAGACTTTTTAGTCGGGGCGAGAGGATTCGAACCTCCGACTTCAGCGTCCCAAACGCTGCGCGCTAACCGGACTGCGCCACGCCCCGATTCATACGTGACTCGATTCTCGCTCATAGTATAATAAAATCTTCTCGTTCCGTCAAGCTGACGGGGTCGGGGGTGGCGGCTCCAAGCCCGACGATGGGGTGGCTCGTTCATGCCCAAGTTGGCATCCTGGCCCATCCAGAACGTAAGCACCTGAGGACGAGAGCTTTTTCGTCGGCAGCAATTCCAATCTCCACCGGATGAGCCCGATTCTTGAGGGGCTGACGCCCGCCCTGTAACTCAGGCTGCTCTTGCTAAAACTCTGAAAAGCCCTGAAGCCCGGGCAGGGCATGTTGACATAAACAAAACCTGATAGTATAATTTAAAAGCGATGTGCTCAGACCAGGCAGGCAGCTTCGGTCTACTGGGTAACAATCGGAAGAACAAAAAAGTACACTTGAAGGGGGCTTAAACATGCTAAGTGACCTGGAAATTGCCCAAGCAGCGGAGATCAAACCCATCCTGGAAATCGCCAGATCCTTAGGACTGGAAGAAGATGATCTCGAGCTCTATGGGAAGTACAAAGCAAAAGTCCACTTGGACGTGCTGGATCGTTTCAAAGATCGTCCTAACGGCAAGTACATAGACATAACTGCCATAACTCCGACCCCTCTCGGCGAGGGTAAGACCACTACAACTGTTGGCCTGAGCCAGGCCATCGGCAGGCTTGGCAAGAAAGTCTTCACCGTGATCCGTCAGCCCTCCATGGGACCGACTTTTGGCATCAAGGGAGGCGCTGCAGGCGGCGGCTATGCTCAAATCGTCCCGATGGAGGATTTCAACCTCCACCTGACTGGCGACATTCACGCAGTAGGTGTGGCTCACAACCTGTTGGCCGCAGCAATTGACGCCCGCATCTACCACGAAAGCAGGCTCAGCGACGAGAAACTCGCCGCCATGGGACTGAAGCGGCTCGACATAGATCCGTACAGCATCACCTGGAACCGAGTGGTGGACGTGGAAGACCGCCAGCTTCGCCACATCGTCTCAGGCTTAGGGGCCAAGACCGATGGGCGGCCTCGGGAGACTGGCTACGATATCACCGTCGCCTCCGAATTGATGGCTATTTTGGCTCTCACCACCAGCCTGAAGGACATGCGTGAGCGGCTTGGACGGGTTACCATCGGCACAGACAAGCATAAGAACCCAATCACAGCAGAAGACCTGGGCGTGGCGGGAGCCATGACCGTCCTGATGAAGGACGCAATCATGCCGAACCTGTTGCAGACGCTGGAGCACACGCCAGCGTTCGTCCATGCCGGGCCGTTTGCCAACATCGCCCACGGTAATTCTTCCATCATCGCCGACCAGATTGCTCTGAAACTCGCCGATTATGTGGTGACCGAATCCGGATTTGGCGCTGATGTTGGCATGGAAAAGTTCATGGATATCAAGTGTCGCTACTCCGGCCTGACACCCAACGTGGTAGTAATAGTCACCACCCTCAGGGCCCTCAAGATGCACGGCGGCGCAGGCAAAGTGGTTGCGGGGAGGCCGCTCCCCAAGGAACTGGTCGAGGAAAATATCCCTGCTCTGGAGAAAGGCTCTGAGAACCTGATAAAGCAGATCGGAAACGCGAGGATATTTGGAGTGCCAGTGATAGTAGCGGTGAACAGGTTCACCACCGACACCGACAAGGAGATCGAGGTGGTGAGGAAGATCGCAGAGGAAGCAGGCGCTGAGGGTGCTTACGTATCCGAGGTGTGGGCAAAAGGCGGCGAGGGCGCTCTGGAGATGGCGGAAGCAGTCATCGCGGCCGCCAATAAGCCTAGCAATTTCAAGTTCCTCTATCCTCTGGATATCCCTATCAAGGAGAAAATCGAGACCATTGCCACCAAGATTTATGGGGCGGATGGTGTGGAATACTCGCCGACGGCAAACAGGCGGATTGCCATGTACGAAAAGCTCGGCTACGGCAAAATGCCAATCTGCATGGCAAAAACTCATCTTTCCCTTACCCACGATCCGAAGCTGAAGGGAGTGCCCAAGGGATGGACGCTCCCTGTGAAGGACATTCGGGCTTCCGTGGGGGCCGGGTTCCTTTACCCTCTCTGTGGTGAGATGAGAACCATGCCCGGGCTGCCAAGCAAGCCAGCGTTCATGAATGTCGACATCGACGAAGAAGGGAAGATCATCGGGTTGTTCTGACTTTTTGCCGCTCGAGGCAGAAGGCCGCCGGCCACACGACCGGCGGCTTTGTTTTTTGCATCTGCATCCCGCCGGACGGTTTCCAGAACGGCCAATCCCACGACTTCCGAAAACCGCTTCATCGTGGTATACTTCTCTACGGTTTGAACTGCCAAAAATCGTATGATCTCAACAAAAGGAGGTTGCTATGGCCAACTCAATCGGATTTGCAAGCGAATATGGTTTGGAAAACCATGGGATATACAATGTCAACACTATCTACTGGTCTCTGCCTACCCCATCCTTGTACGAACTGGCGATACAGAGGCGCGAGGGACTGCTGGCGCACCTGGGGCCCCTTGTTGTCCGCACAGGGCACCACACTGGCCGCTCCCCGCGGGATAAGTTTATTGTAAGGGAAGAGAGCTCGGAGAACGAAATCTGGTGGGGGGAGATAAACCAGCCGATTTCTCCTGAACAATTCGATAACCTTTACGACAGACTCATGGGCTATCTGCAGGGTAGGGACGTATTCGTTCAGGACGTTTACGCCGGGGCCGATCCGGAATACACCATCCCTATTCGGGCAATCACAGAGTACGCATGGCATAGCCTTTTCGCCAGGAACATGTTCGTGCGTCACTCTCTGGATGAGCCGGAGCACATGGTGCCCGAATTCACGGTCATCCACACGCCGCGGTTCCACGCTATCCCAGAACTGGATAGCACAAATTCCGAGGTGTTCATCATCCTGAATATGGAGAAGCGGGTTGCCATCATCGGCGGTACCAGCTACGCTGGCGAGCTGAAGAAATCCGTTTTCACTTACATGAACTATATCCTGCCGAAGCAAGGCGTCCTCTCCATGCATTGTTCCGCCAACATGGGGCCAAGAGGAGACGTGGCACTCTTCTTCGGCCTCTCCGGCACTGGCAAGACCACACTTTCTTCCGACCCAGAGCGCAGGCTTATAGGCGATGACGAACACGGCTGGTCGGACCATGGGGTCTTCAACATCGAAGGTGGATGCTACGCGAAAGTCATCCGCCTCTCGGAGGAAGACGAACCGCAGATATACCAGACTACACGGCGCTTTGGTACCATCCTTGAAAATGTGTACATAGACTCCGCAACCCGCCGAGTCGACCTGGACAGCAACTTGCTGACCGAGAACACCAGGGCATCTTATCCGCTTTCCCATATCCCTGGTTCCGTGCCGGAGGAGATGGGCGGTCACCCGAAGAATATCTTCTTCCTGAGTGCCGATGCTTTCGGCGTGCTGCCGCCAATTTCCAGGCTGACCCCGGAGCAGGCAATGTACTACTTCCTCTCCGGATACACGGCAAAAGTCGCAGGGACGGAAACAGGACTATCCAGCGAGCCAAGCGCTACTTTCAGCACCTGTTTCGCCGCTCCTTTCCTGCCGCTCCCACCAACGCGCTACGCGGAACTCCTGGGGGAGAAAATCAAGAAACACAAAGCCAACGTGTGGCTGATCAACACTGGATGGGTTGGCGGCCCGTACGGGGTCGGTTCCCGCATCAAGATAAGGTATACCAGGGCGATGCTCAGGGCTGCAATCAGTGGAGAGTTGGACAACGTGGAGATGAAAAAAGACCCGATTTTTGGGCTGAATGTTCCCACCAGATGTCCTGGCGTGCCTTCGGAAGTGCTGAACCAGCGGACATTGTGGAAAGACCCGTCGGCCTATGACGCAAAAGCCCGCGGGCTGGCCGAGAACTTCAGGAAAAACTTCCACCAGTTCGAAGGGAACGCTTCCAAAGAAGTGATCGCCGCAGGCCCACAGGGGTGATCCAGTGGCGGAAGTTGTTACCCCCGAAATTGCTTCGACGATATGCCGACGATGGAAGGAATCAGGAAAGCGGTTGGTCTTCACCAACGGCATCTTCGACTTGCTCCACGTAGGGCATACGAAGTACCTCCAAGCCGCCAGAGCTTTCGGAGATAAACTGGTCGTCGGTGTTAACAGCGACGCTTCCGTTCGCAGCATAAAAGGCCCTCTCCGCCCCATCCTGCCGGCGGCGGATAGGGCCGAATTACTGGCATCCCTCGTCCCCGTCGATCTGGTAGTCGTCTTCGAGGAAATGACAGCTTCTGGCCTCATCGAGCTCCTGAAACCGGACGTCTACGTCAAAGGCGGGGATTGGGCCGGAAAAGAACTGCCGGAATTCGATGCTGTGAAACGGTGCGGCGTCGAGATACGCTTCGTTCCCACGATCCCTGAGCGATCCACCAGTGACATCATTTCCACCATAGTCGAACGGTACTGCGGGATCGAGCATGGACACTGACCACTCCCTCGACGAACCTCTGCCATCCAGCCCAAGCCTGGCACGCTCCGCTGCTCTTCTCTCTGCAGGGAACATAGCCAGCAAAGTCCTGGGACTGGTGCGGGAGATGGTCATCTCCTATTTCTTCGGCAC
>WFSD01000351.1 GCA_015486235.1 Anaerolineae bacterium | reverse complement strand
GGGTGATACATCTCGTGGAAGCCCGACCACAAGATGTACCCTTTCTTCCCAGTCATGTGCCAGGCGTGAAGCCCCAGAAAGCTCCGTTTCCGCTTTGTCAAAAGTCCAATAAGGATTCAGAAATCCAATTAACATAAACTACGGAGGATGAGGATTATGATGTCTAAAAGCGACAAGCGAGTTTCCGAAGAGCAGGTGTTGAATGCTCTTCGGAAAGTAATCGACCCAGATTTGCACAGGGACGTAGTCTCCCTGGGGATGATCAAAGACCTGAAGATCGAAAACGATACGGTTAGCTTTACTTTCGAGTTGACGACTCCGGCGTGTCCGTTGAAAGATCAGTTGACCAAAGCGGTACACGATGCTGCATCCAGTGTGCCTGGTGTGAAAAAAGTCAATGTTAAGCAAACAGCGAAAGTGAAAAAGGATACCAGAATCGAGCTAAAGCTCAACGCTCCCATCCGTAATGTCATCGCTGTCTCCAGCGGAAAGGGAGGTGTTGGAAAGTCCACAGTCGCCGTCAACCTGGCTCTGGCCCTGAATAAATGGGGGGCCAAAGTCGGCATCATGGACGCCGATGTGTATGGTCCGAATGTGAACATCATGCTTGGTGTAAACGGCACCCCGCGGGTGGAAAACAAGAAAATCGTCCCTATGCACACTTATGGGATTCAGATAATGTCCCTGGGGTTCCTGGTTCCCCCCGGCGAGGCAATTTTGTGGCGGGGCCCCATGCTTCACAATGCAGTGAAGCAATTCCTTGAAGACGTCAGATGGGAAGAGATGGACTACCTGGTAGTCGATCTGCCGCCTGGAACAGGGGACGCACACATGTCTCTGGCACAATTGATCCCAATCTCGGGCGGAGTTGTCGTTACCACGCCTCAGACTGTGGCTCTGGCAGATTCCACAAGGGCCGTGACGGCATTCAAGAAACTGAAAGTACCTGTACTAGGGATCATCGAGAACATGTCCGGAAATGTCTTCGGAGAGGGCGGCGGAGAGCTGGCCTCGCAGGAGCTGGGTGTGCCTTTCCTGGGCAGGATTGGGCTTAATCCGAAGATCCGAGTCGGTGGGGACACAGGGCGACCTATCGTCTTCTCCGACCCGGAGTCAGAAGCTGCCAAGACCTTCCTAGATCTGGCTGCCAAGGTGGCATCAGAGCTGTCCAGGCTGAATGCGGAAAGGCCGGAACCTTCCGCCGAGGAAAAATTGGCGAGCATGAAACTCAATGTCGGCCCTGGGGCAGGGTGATGCCATCGTTGGCGATTGGGGCAAAGGTTTGCCGCGTCGAAATGGAGTGATGGATGCTCCATGACGAAGCTTCGGAAGCATACGCAGGAGGCACCGTTGCCTTTTGCTCTCGTTGTATGTTCTCACGCGGGCATTGCTAATTGGCAATGCCCGTTTTTTTTGTAATTTTGCAGCAATTCGTGTAATTAGTGTAATTAGTGGTTGCAAAGGAGGAAGAAATGGGAGAACCGCAAAGAGTCAACTTCTGGGGCATCCCCATGTGGGCCCACTATGTCTTCTGGATTATCATCCTTAGCTCAGCCGTTATCATGTTCTATGGGATTTATCGACGCTACCTCCTATGGCGGGCTGGAAAGCCGGAGATGCGCACCGACCGGCTGGGCGAGCGCACTGTGAATTTCCTGAAGTACGCCATCGCGCAGATCAAAATATTGCGCCAGAGATATCCGGCGTTCATGCACCTGTTCCATTTCTGGGCTTTTACCCTGCTTTTCCTGGGAACTGTGTTCGCCACCCTGGACGCCGACATCCTGCCGCCGCTATTCGGGTATAAACTCCTGGCAGGACACCGGTACCTGTTCTACAAGCTGGTGCTGGATATCTCCGCTTTCTTCATGATATTCGGCGTTTTGATGGCATGGTATCGTCGGTATGTGGTAAAACTGGAGCGGTTGGATCGGGATTGGCGCTTCGCTCTGACCACCAGCCTTCTGATCCTCATCGGCCTCAGCGGGCTGACCATAGAAGGATTGCATTTTGCAGGCATTGGGGATCCATCGTGGGGCATCTGGGCTCCCATAGGCTTCGCTCTGGGGCATCTGTTCGCGGGGATGAGCCATCAGGCAATCCTGAATTGGCATCTCTTTTTCTGGTTCTTCCACTTCCTGTGCGTTGGAACCTTGTTCGCCACCCTGCCGCTCACCCAGATATTCCACGTTTTCCTGGCGCCGGTGAACACCTTTTTCGGCACTTTGGAATCCCACGGTGCTCTCATCAAGCCGATCGAGAACATCGAGGAGGCGGAAATCCTTGGAGTTGGACGAATACAGGATTTCACCTGGCATGACCTCTTTAGCTTCGATGCGTGTGTGGAGTGCGGCAGATGCCAGGAGGTCTGTCCAGCGTACGCCACCGATCAACCATTGTCCCCGAAAAAGTTGATCCTCTCCCTGCGGGAGTACATGACCAGACACGCCGATCAGCTCCTGCACCCGCCCGAGCAGGACGTGGATGAAAGCGGTATGCCGGCAGGCGAGATCCTCTTTGGGGAGGACGGCATCTCCTACGACACCATCTGGTCTTGCACCACGTGCGGCGCCTGCATGACCGAGTGCCCTGTGCTCATCGAGCATGTGCCGCTGATTACCGAAATGCGACGATATGCCACTTTGATGGAAGGCGAGATTCCCGACACCCTGGGTTCCACCCTCACCCTGATCGAGAGAAGCGGCAATCCTTGGGGCATTTCCCGGCAGGACAGGACGAAATGGGCCGAGGGCTTGGACGTGCCACTGATCTCGGAGAAAGGCGAAACAGATATCCTCTACTGGGTTGGGTGTGCCGGAGCATACGATCCACGCAACCAAAAAGTGAGCCAGGCCCTCGTCAAGATATTGAAAGCCGCCGGCGTGGATTTCGCCATCCTGGGGAACGAGGAACAATGTTGCGGCGACTCAGCGAGACGGGCAGGCAACGAATGGCTCTATCAGACGCTGGCGGAAGCGAACATCGAGCTCTTGAAGCAATACAAGTTCAACCGCATCCTGGTGCAATGCCCTCATGGGTACAATACTCTGCTGAACGAGTACCCCAAGTTCGGCGGGAGGTTCGAGGTGGTGCACCACAGTCAGTTCATAGCCGAGCTCATGGCAAGGGGAAAGATAAAGCTGCGGGAGGACAGCGATCGGAAGAAATTCACTTTCCACGACCCCTGCTACCTGGGCCGCTACAATGGAATCTACGAAGAGCCAAGGGACGCCATCGTGGCTTCCGGACTTCAGTTAGTGGAGATGGAGAAAAACCGGGACAAAGCGATGTGCTGCGGCGGTGGTGGCGCCCATGTCTGGATGGAGGATAAAGGGGACAAGCGGATCAACTACGCCCGCATGGATCAGGTGATCGCCACCGGGGCGGAAGGTTTGGGCGTTGCGTGCCCGTTCTGCATGATCATGCTGACCGATGCCGCCGGCGCCAGGGGTGTGGACGAATCGCTTGAGATCAAAGACATAGCCGAGATCGTGGCAGAGCATCTGGCGTAGCCATATCGCTCTTTGGCCTCTCCTCAATATCCTGGGGAAGCTTTCGGCTGGACTTCCAACAGAGTTCAGCGCGTATTTTGCCCTTATCCACCTCCAAGGGCGCCGCAACACCCCTTTCCATCGCTCATTTCTGGGAGGGGAAAAGTAGGGCAAGCCGCCCGGGGGCAGCTGAGGCAATAGATGAGGACAAAACGCGGCCACAACCCCATTCTGAACCATTTCTACTCCTGGTTTGTCGAAAGTCCAACATCGGATTGGACGATTGATCCTGACAGCAGTTGTACCGCTGAAAAAAGTAGGGCGACCCGTGGGTCGCCCTACCGCCCCCCACCCCTCGTCTCCCCCAACGTCAGGGAAGGAGGGGAAGAAAAAGGAGATGCTTTGGGCAGAAATGGCTAGACCGCCGCTACCCAAGACACTTCTTCGTTTTCCCATTTGCAGAGACTGCCGAACATACGATTGGGCAGGCTTTCCAGCCTGTCCAATCGTGTTATATGACGCGCGAGTCGAGAATTCGAAGCAAATCGAAAGCGCGAAATCGCTTCAGGGGCATTCTCGACGCTTCTGAAGCGATCCGCTACTTGCCGTTGGGGTTGATGTAGAGCAATAACGGTTCTGGGGATTCCTGGGGGCCCATAGGGCCCCCAGGAATTACTTCGTTTTCCCGAGTCACCTCGCCATGACCAAAGGTAGAAGCAGTTTCTTCGACAGTCCGGAAGTCGCCGATTTCACGCTGTAGAAAATGTCGCCAGCACCGCTTCTATCCTCCCAGACTAAATGCGGGGAATACGACATATCGACTGCCAGGGCAGCGTTTCTCGCTCCGGCATTGTCACTCGCAACCGTTTCCTCGTTTTTCCATTTACCTCCACTACCTGGGCAGTACCGGTACAAAATGGCTGTATCCTCGTCCCATACTGCATGAATGGCCCCGGAGTAATCTACCTGTACCTTCGGCATGTATGCATTGCCTGGTCCGGACAGTTGCTTAGGAGCAGCCCAGCCGCCGAGCAGACCCCAGGTGTAGAACACCTTGTCGCCTTCCTGCCAGACCATGTGAATCGTTCCGTCCGGCGATGCGCTTATGTCGGGAGAAGTGGAGGAGACATCTGGCGAGTCCGAGATATCCACCGGTAACGACCACCCCTCCTTGGGAGTGTAGCTGCTGAGGAACACCTCATACGGGGTCGTACCGCCAGCATACCGCTGTTGCCATGCCACGTACAAGGTGCCGTCTTTGCTGACCACTGTGGACGGAGATGTTCCAGAGGCGTCAGGCACAGGGCCATTGCTCCAGACGAGCCCGTCGCTGCTATCGGCCCAGTAGATGACCGGATAGCCCGGCGTGGTATCGCTCCACACAGCATACAGGTGCCCACCAGGTCCGACTGCCAGGTCCGGAGAAGCAGAGTTGCCAGATGTTTGTGAGATGTCTCTGGGAGAAGCCCATGCGCTGCCGTCCCAGTACGTAAAGAACACATCCGATGCACCACCGTGAGGCTGTACAAACAGCATTCCGACCACATCACCTCCAAGCGGGGCAAGGACAGGGTCAACCCCCAAGAACAGCTGAGAGGGCGCAGACCAGACCCCGTCTTTCTCATACGAGTGATAAACCAACCCGCTTTCCTCCCATACAACGTGTACCTCTCCTCCTGTAGTTACAGCGACAGAGGGATACCGGGAGGAAGCAGCACTATGGGATATATTCTGCGGAGATGCCCATCCAGTCTCCCCCAAGGTTGCAGTCGAAGTGCCCGGATATGCTAGAAAGATAAGGGAGAGGACGATCAAGATTGCCGATAGAACCATTAAGCTCCTTCGTTTCATGGCGCTAACCCTCCTAGTCAACGTCAAACGGGGGCACGTGCAGATGCCCCCGTTTCCCTCGAGCCCTGCCAATCGGGCTTACGGCCTTTCCACTCGAATGTAAGTTGCCATAAGTGAAGCATCTGGCTGTGGCAACGCTGTTACCAAAGCATCCATTCCTTCCTGCGCGCTCGCCTCACTTTCGTCTATGATAGTTTCGGTATTGACCTCGACCGCCGTATCCGCAACCGTCCATTCGTTATTACCCAGCGATTGGATTTCACCTTCGAAGACTACCATCGTATCCTCCAAGCTAGTGACAACTACGTGCGTGGCTAACACGGTGTTTCTGGCAGTCGATATGCCCTCTACCGTGGCCACATCACCGGGTGATGGGGCTTTCCCAGAAATCTGGGTGAGGGCATCCATTGTCACGGTTATGCCGCTCACGATCCACTCCTGATCGTTTACGATTTCGTCTATCATGCCTGCAAATGCTGCCTGCGAGGCTTCCTCGCCCATTCCCCTGGTCACGATCACCAGAGCACGCATCGTATCATCCTGCTGTACAGCAGTCACATGGGC